>JAHFBI010000324.1:4098-5609 GCA_023250095.1 Candidatus Melainabacteria bacterium | reverse complement strand
GGAAGGTCTTACCAGGCGTTTCCGGAACGTACGCCTGATCAACCATCCGGTCAACAAAGGCTTCGGCTATACGATTCGGCAGCTGTATCTTTCCGGCACGAAGGATCTGATTTTTTCTCTGCCCGGCGATTATCAGTTCGCCCCCAAGGAACTCATCACCATGTCCGCCGGTCTCAAGTCCCACGATTTCGTAATCGGGCTACGCGTCAACCGCCAGGACCCGCCGCGCCGCAAGCTGCAATCGCAGATCTACAATCTCATGCTCCGCACATTCCACGGTATCAAGTTCAAAGACGTCAACTCGATCAAACTTTTCAAGCGCGAAATCCTGGACAAAATCGAGCTCCTTTCCGCGACACCCTTCGTCGATGCCGAGCTCTGCATACGAGCCCACAAAGCCGGCTACAAAGTCGTCGAAATCCCTATCGAGCACCTGCCTCGTCTCTCACAAGGCGCCTCTGGTGGCAAATTCTCCGTCATCTGGGAAACTTTCTCCGACCTCATCAAAATGTCAGCCCAGATCTGAATCCTTATAGATCTCAGTTCCCTACGACGAGCTGGAGGCTTTTTGAAAGGATTTGCCACCACCTGTCTGCTACTTTGTTCGGCATTGTTTATCCTGGCTATGCCATATGGAGAGGGAGAAACAAAAATGAGCAGGGCAAAAGTGCTGATCGTTCTGACGAGTCACGACAGAATGGGCGACACAGGCGAGCCGACCGGCTATTACCTTCCTGAGCTCACCCATCCCCTGTATGCGCTTCTTGATGCAGGATTTGATGTGGACATATCCAGTCCAAAAGGCGGCGCCGCTCCCATGGACCCCAGGAGCAAGGACCTCGATGATCCTGAGAACAAACGATTCTTGGACGATCAAAACATGACGGCTAAAGTCAAACACTCACTTAAGCTTGCCGACGCTAAAGCGCAAGATTACAAGGCAATTCTCTATCCTGGTGGGCACGGACCGATGTGGGACCTGGCAGAAGATCAAGTCAGCCAAAGCCTTGCACGGCAAATCTATGAACACAACGGAGTTGTGGCCGCCGTTTGCCACGGATCGGCAGGGATAGTCAACGTAAAGTTGTCCAGCGGCACTTATCTCGTTGCCGGCAAGCAGGTGACAGGATTCTCCAACGAAGAAGAAGATGCTGCTGGACTGAGCAAAGTAATGCCGTTCATGCTTGAGTCGCTGCTTGCCGAACGTGGCGGGAAATATGTTAAATCACCGCTGTGGAAAGAAAAAGTAGTGATTGACGGCAGACTTATCACAGGACAGAATCCCGCCTCGGCAAAAGGGATTGGTATCCAGCTGGTCAAGGCGCTCAGCGACCAGGGCAATTGATTGTCATTTCTTGATTGTGGCGTGACTGACCCGCTCGCTGGCGCTGGCATTGCTGGCACAGGCTGAGTAAATGAAGAGGAAGAGGGCGGCTGCTCCGACTCCTTTGCCGATGTTGCCGCCATTGGCTCTCAGCCATTCGGTTACGCGCCCGCGCACGGCCGGGTCG
>JAHFBI010000324.1:0-4088 GCA_023250095.1 Candidatus Melainabacteria bacterium | reverse complement strand
CTTCTCGTCGATAGCCCGCACCACATCGGACGGCAGTGCAACACGGTCACCGGATGTGGTGCTGTTGACCACGCCGTCGCGCACGGTCCCAGTTGCCACACCGATATTCTCAAGCGGCCTGCCAGATACAACCGCGCTGCCATTGCCGGTCGGCGAGAGAGGTCTGCTCAGTTGCTCGTGTGTTCTCGTTACGGCTTCGTACACCTGCCTCAAAGACATCGGATCCGTCTGGCAGCGCGTTTTCAGCTTGGACAGACTATCGATCAGCTTAGGATCGCCGTCGGCTCCCCGTGCTGTTTCACGACTTATCATCTCATCGAGTTTGGTCGTCATGTCCTGTTGTGTAAAACCTTTGGAAAGGTCGGAGGCGACTTTTTTCAAAACATCAGTCGTGGTGCCAAGCTCCCCCGCTGCTCTTTCGGCAGCTGCTCTTTCGGCAGCTGCTCTTTCGGCAGCAGCTCTTTCGGCAGCAGCTCTTTCAGATGCCGGGGCGGCAGCGCGTTGATTGCTCTCGGACAGATTGTTCCGGGAGACTATCTCGGCAGGATTGAACCCGTTGTCTTCGGCAATTCTGTAAAGTGCCGGGCGATCGGTCAAGCTTCCGAACGTCTTGCCTGCACCGGACTCGTCGGCGTAAAGTCCACCGTGGTATGGCTGTCCACTGGTTGCCTCAAGAGCCAGCTTGCCGTTGACGTCGTACATCAGCGTCCCCGTCGCAAGCCCAATGCGCTTCTCGTAGGCGCGCAGCTGCACGTCGGACAACTTTTGACCAGGTTGTATCCCGTTGCGCTCATGAATCTTTTGGGCGATTTCATCGTCAATGTGATAGGCAGAAATTGTCCCGGAGCCCGTGGGGACTTCCGTTGCCGCATAGGTATCACGGACGATACCGACACGATTGGATCCTTTAAGAGGAATATCCACGGTCAGACGCCTCTCCCCACCGGGAGCCTTGGGATCTGCCACGGTCAACGGCTTTTCCCAGGCGAGTCCCTTGTCGACAAGGAGCTTATCGAGCAGTTGCTGCAGCCTCATAGCGTCTTGCGGATTGGCTGCATAAATAGTGAATCCTTTCGACATTTGAGCGTCAGGCACACCTGGAGATTTCTCCTTGCCCGGAGCGTATCTCTGCCCGCCGAATCCTTCTTCTGCGACTCCCCATTTCGGATCGAATGTTTTCCAGCCGCCTGTCAGTCTGGCAATTTCCGAGCCGGGACGATTGAGCTCTTCGATGAGCACGCGCTGCAACTTACCGAGGTCTTCCGGTCCTTTTGTTCCCACGTGAATCTTGATCCATGAGCGTTCACTTTTGGGATCGTCCTTGCCGTAGAACCAGATCTGCGCACTGGGATTGACATGATACCGCTGTCCGTTTATGTCCAGAGCCCGCCTGCCATCAGGCAGTTCTGTCACTTTCACCGGTTGCTCGGGAGCTGGCTTGCCGGAGGCACCCTCTTTGTCGGTCACGGGCTTTTCCATGCCAGGCTTATCACTTGCCGGTCTGTCTGTCAGAGGTTTTGGTGTCCCGGCAGAAGAAGCTGCTTGCTCTGAGCCAGCCTGCTTTTTTTCGAGATAATGCTTCAGCAGAAGCGCTCCGGCCGGGGCGCTGAGAGCTCCAAGGGCGGCAAGGATTCTTAGCAAATCGTCGGAATTGGCATCGGGTTTTCCGCCGGCGCCTTCTTTGGCGGCTTTGCTGTCGCTTGCCGGCAGGCTCTGCCTGTCAGGGATCGCCGGCGATACTTTGCCTTCGGAGGGCTTATCTTTCTGTACGTCAGCACCTCCTTGTCCTTTGCCTGCGCCGCCAGAAAGCGGGCTGCCATCAGGCGTCTTTCCGTCGTTTGGCGCAGTTGTCCTATTGTCGCCAGAAACAGGAGTCTTGCTTGAGTCAGCGGGCTGCCTGGTAGCATCGCCTTGCCCCTGGGGCACCCCCTCTTGCTTGATCTCCGGCCACAGCGGACGCTTGTCGTCGCGGAGCTGCCTGTCCACGGGTTTGGCGAAATCCAGCCAGGCTTTCTTGCGTCTGTCATCTTCGCCTGCCCGCAAGGGATCTATCTGGGCTTTCTGCCCCTCAGTAGTTTTTTTTTCTGAAGTATAAATGAGCGGTCCCCCGGCTTCGCCCTTCTTTCCTTCTTCGGACACTACAATCTCCAGCGCGGCAAGATAGGTCTTAGCCGATGAACTTCCTGCAGTTCTGCCGTCAGTGGGCACAGGCACTGAAGAGGTAGCGTATCCTTCCTTAAATAGCAATTCTCTGGCGGAATTCTCCGCGCTCTCAAACCGATTGCTCGAGCCGTCGGACTGCTCGGCGGCACCATGCACTCTTGTGTCCTGGCTGGCTTGCGAAAGTGAATTGTCCCTGGTAAAGACTTTATCTGATTGCGACATCTGGCAGGCTCCGCACGTGTCAATGGACGACGTCAGGTTGAAAAATTACCTGGCGATAGCACATACCCTTCCGTGTATATCTTCATCAGTTAAAATTTTGACATCTGCCACGAACAAAAGCAGGCGGCAGATCCACAGATCGCAACTGCACAATTGTGCACAGCTCAAGACTCTAGATTAATAAGAAGCAAACGTCGCTCGGACTTCTTACAGACTGAGACCTTAGCTGAAGTCTTGATTGTTTACTCGATGTGTTGAGCGGAAATAGCTGCCGCCTCAACCGCCCAAAGCAGGAAATAGATGCCCTGCGTAAGCAATAAGTGGAAAACAACGCCGGACGTCCGGCTGCACGCCATAAAGATTCAGTTCAAAGCCGGCTGCCGTCGTCCTTGCCCCGCCAGAATTGCCACCACCGGCGAGGCTTCGTCTTGCCTGCAAGCGAGTCCGTCGATGGCTGTCCATCTGCTTTTGCCCCAGCAATGACCGCCACCGGCAACAAAGTAGTCTCTCTGAATTTGACCACGGCATCGCAGTGTTGCGACAGACCGTTATCAGGACTGACTTCGAGATGATATCGCCCCGGCATCAGTTGAATCTGATTCGTGTAGTAGGTCGCCTGCTGCCCCCGGGCATCGAATACTTTGACAGCAAGCATGTTCACCTGCTTGTCAGGACGAATAATGACGTCGCCGGTGTAAAAATTAGCAGCCAGCCAGACGAATCCAGTGCCGACAGCACCGCATATCCCGATGGTTGTCGATACAATCCCGAGATAACTGTGGACCCTGTCCACTCTTGTCTTTTCTTTGATTGTCACCGCCGGAGGCGATACCTGGCTTTGATTCCCCATAACCCCTGAGCTATCTTGCATGTGTCTGGTGCCTGAGGACTTTGAATCATTTGCCGGGCTGACCGGGAAATGAGCCCTGGAGGGTTGTTGCTACCATAGCACGAAGCCCCGGATGTCAAAAGATTGAACCGACAAGCATAACTAAGTTTTGCAGCAGAAAAGATGTCAGGAGCCAGTAAGGGATTCAATGTGTCCGGTTAGTAACGGACTCGAGCACTGGTTCCACGCTTGTGCCAATGCGGAAATTACCCCGGCTTAATCGCTGGGCTCCCAGAACAACAAAATTATTCGCCCCGCCTGGAGTTGTTACGATCACTTCTTCTCCTTTGAACAATCTGATGATATCGGGAGAATTGTTCTGCAGCTTGAGGCGAACCTTGCGGCTTGTGCCGACGACCCGGACCATGAGCTTGCGCAGCTGAGCTTTCTCCGACTCTTTACCGGTTGACTCAATTGCCACGTTGACCACCTCCAGCTCTATGGGGTTGCTGCGCAATGCCGACGAGCTCACTGTCACAGAATGCTCTCCCGGCGCCAAGCCCGGGGGCAGGTCCGCCTTCAGCTGCACAGGTGAGGCAACGACAACACGCGCATCATGAGTACCGTCTATGATCACCCGGTTGCGCTCGGCGATACCATCAAAGCTGTGCCCGTCAATTGTCAGACAGCCGTTGCCCATCAGAAGTGGAGAAACGCGGTCAATGCGCGGAACCTGCGGGCTAGAAGGAGTCGTCAGCGGCTGCAGCACGTTGATTGCCTCGGGCAAAGATTCCGGACGGGCAGCAAGAGCTACTTGCAGGCTCGGCCCGGGCGGAGCGTCTTCCGGCACCAGATAAGTGACTTTGCCGTCCTG
>JAHFBI010000039.1 GCA_023250095.1 Candidatus Melainabacteria bacterium | reverse complement strand
GGTCTAATTGTTGGAGTGTGGAAGTGTACTTGGGATCATCAAGAGCCTCCCCGCTGGCATGGTCGCCTTCATCCGCCGGCGGTGCCTGCTCCATGGCGACAGCGTCGTTGGCTCCGCCATCGCTGCCGTTCTTGGAATTCGCAAGGGGATCATCGGCCACTAGCAGCCCCTCACGAACAGTTCAAACATAGTAATTGCGTCCGCACGGCTCATTCAACCGACCACCGTACACCCTGCAGAGCACAGGCGTGTGCCTGTACCAAGCAGCCCTGCCCTGTAAACGACATATTAGGGATCCCTTGTGGAAAAATCGTGGCAGGACTTCCCTCATCACTATTGTTCCCCGAAACAAGACTACTAAGCGGCTGCCGCCCCGTAAAACCACCATTGGCAATCCTGCCCTGGAGCCTCAAAATGCATCCATGCTAGAAAGGAACCATGAGCTGGCCACATGGACCGAGAAGGGCGCACAGTCAGGCGCCGGCCATGATCTGTCGCTCTTGCAGCTGTCCATCCCCGAAGACAAGTCCGCCGGCAAGGCAGATGCGGGAAATGCAGCAGCCTGGACGCGCGAGAACATCGTCAATCCGGCGCTCAATACAGCCGTCATTACCCCATATAATGCCGTCGCCCACACTGTGAACGCTGTAGGCAATCGGGAGATGCTCAAGGAGAAAGACCGCCTCTTTGTGCCCGAGGCTGAAATGTTCAGCTCCAAATGGTTTGCTCAGGGTATCTCGGCTGGTCTGGCCATGGTCGTACCCTATGGTCTGGCCGGCAAAGCGACCGGCAAACTCCTGGCAGGCGGCAGCAAGATGCTCGCCCTGGAAGGAGGCGCCGCAGCGGCGCTGTCCAGCCAGAAAACGGCGATGATCCTCGGGGCGGCGCTCTATGACGGTTTCCGCGTTCCAGAAGCGGGGCAGAGCCGGCTGGGGAACGCCCTGGGCGGCGCCGCAGCCTTTACCGTCTTTGAATTTGGCAACCCGGCTCTGGCAGCCGGCAGCCTGCCGGTGGCAAGCAGACTGGCGGGACGCATGGCAATCGGGGCAGGAGCCGCCACCACCCAGCACACTGTTTCCGAAGTCGTTTCCAAAGGACGCTTGCCTGACGCCCACGAGCTTTTCACAGCCGGGCTCGGCGGCGCAGCCATGAATCTGGCGCTACCTGCTGCCGGACGCTTTTTGAGCGGCTCCAGGGAGACCGCCGGGCAATCCGATCTGCAGCGAGCATCCATCAAGCAAGCACTCGCGACCTTGCCTGAAGCAGAACGTACCCCCTTGACACCTCGTGACGTGCTAACGGAGAAGACGCCTGAGCAGTCTGCTTTCCAGGGCAGGCATTTAACCATACGAGAGAAGCTGAAAGACACAATCGAGCAGACCTTGACACAGTCCGTCAACGACAGACAACTCGGAGCCCTCACAGAGACAAGAGGCTTTCCAGTAGTCATCGAGCGGCCACGGCAAGCCGAGCATGGGGATTACGCCTGCGGCATAGCCATGAAGCTCAAAGGAAAGTCCGGCATGCAGCCACTTGAAATAGCTGAGCAACTGGCACACCGCCTGTCGGAGAACTTGAAAGGCGTTGCCACAGTCGAAGTCGCTCATCCAGGCTACCTCAACTTTCGCCTGGAACCAGGACTCCTGAAGGACGTTTTACAGGAAGTACATCGCGACGGTGCCGACTTCGGCAGATCCGACATCGGAGGCGGCAAAAAGATCCTTCTTGAATATGTATCGGCCAATCCCACCGGCGATCTCCATATCGGACACGGCAGGGGCGGCGTCTATGGCAGCAGCCTGGCAAACGTCATGAAGTTTGCCGGCTTCAAAGTCGACCAGGAATTTTATATCAATGATGCTGGCGCCCAGATAACACAACTCGGACGCAGCTCATGGGCAGGTTATCAGCGTGCGTTGGGCAGGCAGATAGAATATCCTGCCGATGGTTACCCGGAAGACTCGCTTGCCCCCTACATCGACAGGATAGTGCAGCAACACAAGAGCGGCTTTCTCTCACTGACTGATGCCGAAGGAGAGCAGAAGCTGGCCTCTCTCACAAAGGACATGATCATCGATTCGCAAAGGCAGGTCCTCGAACGCCTTGGCATCAAATTCGATCGCTGGACTTCAGAAAAGCCCCTCCATGACGAGGGCAAAGTGGACGCCGCCCTGGCGCGCCTGTCAGAACAAGGCAAGGTGTATGAGTCTGAAGGTGCACTCTGGCTGAAAGCCAAGGAATTGGGCGACGAGCGCGATCGTGTGCTGGTCAAAGGCGGCGGAAACAAGACCTACCTGGCTGCAGATGCAGCCTACCACCTGGAGAAATTTGACCGGGGCTATGACACACTGATAAACATCTGGGGCGCGGATCATCACGGGCAGGTGCCCGGGCTAAAAGCTTCCGTCGAGGCTCTGGGCAAGAATCCGGACCAGCTGGAAGTCATTCTCACTCAAATCGTCAACCTTTCCCGAGACGGACAGATGGTGAGAATGTCCAAGCGCGCAGGCACAGTCGTTCTCCTCTCCGACCTGATGGACGAAGTGGGTCGCGACGCCGTCCGCTACTATCTCTCCGAAACCAGCCCGCAGACTCCAATCAATTTCGATCTCGAGCTGGCAAAAAAGACCAGCAGCGAAAACCCGGCTTATTACATCCAGTACGCTCATGCCCGCTGCGCATCGATTCTGAAGAAGGCTCTGGAACCGTCCGTCAACAGAGACACGCAACAGATGGAGCAGCCTCCCGTCGCTCCAGACCAGTGGCAGGAATTCCAGAAGGCATACCGGACATCTCCTGAGGTTTTCGATCAGGTCTTCGACAAGAATCCAGAGGTTTTTGTTCATCAGAAAGCCCTGATCACCAGGCTGGATATGTTCCCGAAAGAGGTCGAAGAAGCCGCCTCCACACGCAACCCCGGGCGCATCGCTCGCTACGCTTTCGATCTGGCAGGCGACCTCCAGAAGTTTTACGAGACATCACGGGTGGTGAGCGACGACCCCGCAGTAACAAGGGCTCGCCTCGGCGTCGTCGTCGCCACAAAGCAAGTGTTGTCCAATGCGCTTGCCCTCATCGGAGTCAGCGCCCCAGATAGGCTCTGAGAGCCGCCTGTTAAGGCCGCGCCTACCGTTTTGTGAACTGGATCGAGCGCGAATCATTGTCAATCGTAAACAACCAGTCCTGAAAAAAGTTCTGCCCCAGCAGAGGCTTGCCGACAGCCGACGAATCGCTCACGAGAATGATGACCGACGACTTGTCGATCGGCCCCATCTTCATGCGCTCGATTGGAAACGCTATTCCCACAGTCGACCCGCCCACTCCGCTCAAAGGGGCAGCCATCACCCTGGTTGGCACGCTTATTCCCAGTTCCCTCAGCTGTCCGGAAGTGAAAAAGCACATGGCGGCCCCTGTATCGAAATACATCGGGCAGCTTTTGCCGTTGACGTTGACGACAACGACTATATTGTTGCCTTCGCGCTCGAAAGGAACACAATATACATAATTGCCTGAAGAATTCACGCTGACCGTGCCGGCTTGATTCGATCGGGGCGCAAGAGCCTGTGCTTGAGAGCCAGTATGCTTCTTCTTAAAGCTGATGGCATTGTTTGCATTGTCTACCGTATATTCGAAATCGGCAAAAAACGTCTGCCCCAGAAGCGGATGGTCCAGATTGCCTGCCTGCACGAAAACAGGAAAGTTCTGCCGCCGAATTCTCCCCACTTCCAGATCGACAGACATCTTCCACAAAGGGACACCCCCCGAAGACCCAACACCCGCGCCGGAGGTCACCGGTTGTCCGGAAGGCGCAACAATGCCCAAAGCCCTCAGTTGCTCCTTGCTGAACACACAGGCAGCAGCACCGGTATCAAACACCATAGTGATCCCTTGATGGTTGACCGAGGCTTCAACCATCAAAGCGTTGCCCTGACGCCGGAAGGGTATCCATGTCTCTTTCGGAGCACTGACAACATCGGCGGCAGCGGAAACGACTGCCAGCTGCGGTACTGGCTTGAAAGCGGCAGAGCCAGGAGGCTGCAAATTTGTCAGCGCCTGCTCGGACAGCCTGGCCGCCTCCGAACCAGGAAAAACTGCAACCAGGGTCTTGAACTGAGCGCGGGCCTTTGCATAGTCGCCAAGTTGCTGGTTGCAGATCGCAATAAAATAAGCAGCATTGCTGTTCCTTTCATCCTGGCGGAAAGAGTTTTGGAAAAGAACAAGAGCCTGCTGGAACTTTCTCTCATTATAGAGACGCACGCCTTGATCGTAAGACGAGTCGGCAAGACAGATTTGCTGCCCCCAGATGAACAGGAGCATGACCCCGGCCAATAGAGTTTGTCTTTCTGAGGTCCCGGACATCGGGCAGCACTCTTTTGAGAACTGGTTAGAATATACCCCAGCTCATGTCAAAACAACGTTTCCATCCATCCCGAGAACACCTTTATCTGGCTTTCTATAAGCCATACGGAGTGCTGAGTCAGTTCAGTACCGACGAAGTATCTCTCAAGCGTACGCTTGCCGAATTCGGCTTCCCGAAAGATGTTTATCCCATTGGCAGGCTGGACTGGGACTCAGAGGGGCTACTTTTGCTGAGCAATGATGGAAGACTCAATCAAGCCTTGTTGCACCCGGCAGGCGCTCATGAGCGAATTTATCTGGCTCAAGTGGAAAACATCCCTTCCAGACAGGCTCTCGAGCATCTCAGGCAAGGCGTCCTTATTCAAGGACAAATGTCTTTGCCAGCACAGGCCAGCCTGCTGCAGATAGAGCCGGATCTGCCCGAGCGCCCCGTGCCCATACGCTTCAGGCAGAACATACCCACAGCCTGGTTATCCCTGACTCTGACAGAAGGGCGCAACCGGCAGGTGCGGCGCCTGACAGCTGCAGTCGGTCACCCCACTTTGCGCCTGGTTAGAGTAGCTATCGGTGCGCTGGCGCTCAAAGACCTTGCCCTGCAGCCAGGCGAGTGGCAGCCACTTACGCAGCGACAAATTCTTTCTGCTCTGTCCGCCAGCGGCTCTGCTCAGAAGCCCATGAGCCCGCGCATCAGCCCGCCGCCCATTGGAGAGCCATAAACAGGCATCCCTGGCGTGCCATAACCAGGCGGACAACCATATCCGCCGTATCCACCATATCCACCACCATAGCCAGGCGACATCATCGGCATGCCATACTGCGGAGGCACGCCCATCATCCCCATCGGGCTCTTGCGATAAGCTCGATTCATAATATAGGCGCCGGCTACAGAAGCCCCGACACCAGCCAGGATTTTTCCGGCTTTTTTCAGCCCGGCTCCAGCCCCTGACCCGGAGGACTCAGTCTGATCGCTTGAATCCTGGGTTGCCTGAGCACTCTGCGCGTTCTGAGCGTTCTGTCCTTGATCCAGAGAATTGAAATAACCATCGGCTTGCGCTTGCAAATTGCCCTGGCGCCCTTGAGGAGGACCACTGTAACCGGCTCCATTAGGTGGCCCGCCGTAAGACTGCGGCGCCCCTTGCCCGTAGCCTGCGGTCTGTTGAGCATATTGCTGAGCCTGCTGCTCGTTGGCATAGCCATAGTAAGTAGGCGACTGCCCCGACTGAGACTGCTCGTAAGGCGCTGGCTGCTGCTGCCCATATTGCTGTCCTGCTTGGGCGTACTGCCCCTGAGCATATGGCGCCTGCTGCTGTGCTTGTCCGTATTGCTGTCCGGGCTGGGCATACTGCCCCTGAGCATAAGGCGCCTGCTGTGCTTGGCCGTATTGTTGCCCGGGCTGGGCATACTGCCCCTGAGCGTAAGGCGCCTGCTGTGGTTGTCCGTATTGCTGCCCGGGCTGGGCATACTGCCCCTGAGGGTACCCTTGCGAAAGCGGCTGCCACTGCTGGGGAGGCACCTGCGAATAAGACCCGGAGAATCCATCATTGGCAAATCCTGGCGGAGCGATGCTCAGCAATACTGCTGCCAGCGACAGCAAGATTAACAGCAGGTTTTTGCCCATAGTAAGTCCTTCAAAAGCAAACCTAGTGGAAGCATATATAGGTGCGCACCCGGATGTCAATAGAAAAGTAAGCCAAATAGTATTTTGCCGGTGCCCTGGGCGGAGGCAGGACGGACAACACACACACCCAGTTCTTCCCGCTACACTTGTGTCAGATGTTCCCTTTCCAGCCCTCTTGAAACCAGCCCGAGAAATGGTCGATTTTGGGAACTTATCCTGCAATCCCGAAGCGCTCGTCGGCAGCGTTCTCGATAGGCGCTTTGAAATCCAGGCTCTGGCCGGGCGCGGGGGTATGAGCCTGGTTTATCGCGCCAGACACATCGCTCTCGATCGTGTCGTAGCCATCAAAGTGCTGCACTCCTATTTGATTTGCGATGAGCAAGTCCTCAGACGTTTCAGGCAGGAAGCACGCACAATCAGTTCGCTCAGTCATGCCAACATAGTCTCAGTCCTGTCAGTGGGCTTTCTCACAGAAGGGCTTCCCTACATCGTCATGGATTTCCTGGCAGGCAAGAGCCTGGCGGAGGTCATCAAAGAGACAGGGCACCTGCCAGTTCAACGCAGTCTGAAGATTTTCCGGCAAACCGCAGATGCTCTCTTATATGCTCATTCACAGGGAGTCATTCATCGCGACCTGAAGCCGGGCAACATCATGCTGGTATCAGGCAATGGCGATCAGGATTTCGTAAAGATCGTCGATTTCGGTATTGCGGCCATCGATCCCTTATCCGGCTTAGAGGTACAAAAGCTTACACGCACGGGAGCCCTGATAGGCAGCCCGCTCTACATGAGTCCGGAGCAATGCTCTTCCTCGACAGTCGATCTGCGCACTGACATATACTCTTTCGGCTGCCTGTGTTATGAGACCCTCTCCGGTCAAACGCCTTTCAACGGCAACAGCCCGCTCGACACCATGGCTCGCCACCTGACAGAGATCCCCGAGCCATTTGCTGCAGTCAATCCGGCAGCCCATATTCCAGAAAGTCTTGAGTCAGTGGTTTTTAAGGCACTGGAGAAAAAACCCGAGAACCGTTACCAGTCGTTTGCCGAGCTCAAAGAAGATCTCCTCTTAAGAGACAATTCCCTCTCAAGCCCTTCGAATCCAGCCGGCGCTTTAGATAAGCGTCAAAGGACCAAGCGACAGGGCGCCAGATTATTCAAGAAGGCAAAGCGCCTCATTGCCCTTCTCTTGCTGGCAGGCGCCATGGTTGCAGCTTTGATTCCGTCAGCGCTCAAACTCAAAGGCGAATATGACTGGCAGCAACTGCTGACGGCAGCCGATAAAGCCCTGGGCACTGGCGACCTCGAACAAGCCAGGGTGGATCTAGAGCTGGCGCTCGACAAACTGGGGACCAGAAAAAGTCACCAGCTAGCCCTTGCTCTGAAAGATCTGGCGTCTTGCTATTGCTTAGAAAAACAATACGAAGTCGCAATGCCTCTCCTCAACCAGGCTCTGCAAGCCGAAGCTGCCGACAGCCCGTCGCGCATCAGCTTGTGGACGGATATTGGAAGAGTCGCCATGAAAATCAATAACTACATCCGTGAGACAAGACAGCCCGATAGAGACTTTCACTATAAAGGCATGATCAATGACCGGGACATCGAACAGTACTTCGGCAATGCCCTGCAGATAGGTCGAAAGCTCGGCGGCACGGCATACTGCCTCTCTGGCGAAGCGCTCATCTGGCGTGGGCAGCTGCAGCTCTCTCGCTCTGACGGTCGGCAGGCCGAAGAGGATTTTGCCGAAGGTCTGGCGCTGTTGCGGCGCCTGCCGCCCCCGCAACAGACCCCCTTGATTGAAAGCCTGATCACTGTGTCCAGATACAAAGAAGGGTCAAAGAGTGATAAGGCCTCTGAGAGCTTATTTCAGGAGGCCAGCACAAACAGGCACAACATCGAGGCGGACATGTCGAGAAAGGCAGCTCTCGTCTGGACAATGCTCGCTCAGTCCTTCAGGGAGAGAAAGAGGTTGCCTGAGGCTGAAGAGTGCTTCAGAAAGGCAATTGACATATATAAGAACACAGGCATTGCCGACCGGCAGCGTCTCAGCACCAATGCCCGGCTGGGAAACTTATACATGCAACAGAAAAAGTTTCGGCAAGCACAAGACTGCTTTGCCGATTTCATCGCAATTGCAGAAAAGAATCATAGACTAAGCCCTGAACTTGTCCAGGCATATGGCACTATGGCAACAATTCTCATCGAGCAAGGCAGAAACCTTGAAGCGCTCAAACAAAGACAGAGCGCACTGGCTGTGCTGAGTAAAGCAGCACACCCGGACAATGCCGCCCTGGCGGCCGCCTGCGCCGCTCTTGCCGACAATTACTCTCTTGTGGGTGACACGGAGAAAGCCATAGCTGCATACAAGAGAGCAGATATGCACTATAAAGCGCTCAGCCCAGCTGCAGACAACCGGCTGGCAAGAATCATCAACTGGCATCAGCTCGCCAAAGCTTATATCAACGCCAGATCCCCGGAAGCTGTCTCAGCGCTGGCTCAGTCGGCAAGCGACTTCCATAACTATTTGCAAGATGAAGAGAAGAAGCCGCATCCCGATGGGCACATAGTGGAGATCCTAGAGGCATATCTGGCTGAGGTTTATTGCTTTCAGGGGAAATACGGGGCGGCTCGCTCTGAGCTTGAGAAACTCTGCCAGTACCTGACCGACACCACAGGTCCAGAATCTCAGAGCACTCTCCAACGCCGGTATTATCTGGGCAATGTCTATGTTGCTTTAAACGAGCTGTCATCAGCCAGAGAAGTCTACAGTCAGATAATTGCTGCATACAAAAGGCACAGCCAGTACGATCAAGCAGTTCTCGAGGCTACCTTCTCACAACTCGGGCGAGTGGACTTTATGGAATCAAGGCTCAAGGAAGCAGAAGAAAATATTGATTCGGCTCTTTCCATCGGGCGAAGGCTCCACGGTGCAAATTATGCTGCCAGCACAGGCATAAATCTTGTCCTGGCAAACATGTACCAGCGCGATGGACGAAAGGCCCAGGCAGAAGACATCTACAAATGCGGCATCAAACTCAACGAAGAGCACGCCGGCAGAGACAAAGCCAATCTCATTGTCTGGCTGTGCAATTACGCCCAATTCTTGCGCGCAGAAAAGCGCGACACTGAGGCTCTTGCCCTCGAGCAAAGAGTAAAGGAACTCCAAGCAAACAGCTAAGAGGTCGTTTGTGCGCATAATTGGACGATACAGCGGGAAATTACTGCCCAAAGCCGGTTTAGTTCAACCTCCGGGAGAGACCAGCTTTGAGCTTTCGTGCAGCCTGATTCCGCTCAGTCAGGCATTGTCATTTATCGTATTCCTGCTTGTTTTGTCAACCCTGTCCTGGCTCCTTGGTTCCTGGAGCGGACCTCTGGGTTTTATCAGCATATTACTGCAATGGCTCCTCGTGCCTTTGCTAATAGGCACAGCCATGAAGCTAAGAGTCAGAATTTCCGCATCCAGGATCGCTGCCATTAGCCGTCTGCACAAGCACAGTCTCTTCAACAGGTCCAGCCGTTGCTGGAGCGATCTTCATTCAGTGCGTTTGCGCAAGCTTAAGTCTGCAGGGGCCATACTCGAGAGAATCCAGTTATCAAAGCAGTCAAGGCTTTCCCGTCCATCACTTTCATCTTCCATTGTAAGATTTCTCGGCAGAGGTTGGACGCAGCAAGGATTCCTGATCATGGATTTTAGATCGGGCGGTCTGGCAGCTTTTCCACTTGCCGGCTTCTCACCGCGGGCACTTGAGGATTTTTTTCTTGCCTTATCGCGTTTTGCTGATCCTATGACTCTAAATCCTGATGTTATCGCTCTGCAAAGAGACATTCTTACAGGACAAGAGCTCAAACTGGATGATACCTACACAAGAATGTGGGAAGAAAGCCTGCGAGAGCGTTTTGAAGTCACCAATTTTGTCCCGCTCATGGGTGGTCAGGAATTGCGCGGCGGCGATCTGACAATTCTCATGTTGCTTGCTTGCGGAGGAATGTCCTCAGTATATCTGGCTCGCAATGCCGCTGGAGACAGGCTGGTAATCAAAGAAATGGCTGTGCCCGAGAGCGCTGACGACGCGGCGCTTAAAAAGATACACGAAATGTTCGAGCGCGAGGCTCTGATTCTGGCCAAACTAGATCATCCAAATATAGTCAGGGTTCTCGATCAATTTGTGGAAAACAGCAGAGACTATCTTGTGCTTGAATTCATACCCGGTCTTACTCTCAGGCAACAGGTTCAGATGCATGGAGCGTTTGGCGAGCCGGATGTTATCGAAATCACTAAACAACTGGCCGACATTCTCAGTTATATGCATGGATTTACGCCGCCAATTATTCATCGCGATCTAACACCAGATAATCTGGTCATTCGCGAACCAGACAAAAACATAACGCTCATCGACTTCGGGGCCGCCAACGAATTTATCGGTTCTGTGACTGGAACACTGATCGGAAAACAATGTTATATTCCGCCAGAGCAATTCAGGGGACAGGCAGTGCCTCAAAGCGACTATTATGCTCTGGGAGCCACATTGCACTTTTTGCTAACCGGCCAGGACCCCGAACCGATTAGTCCTTCACATCCAAAGGACCTCATACCTGTGGTTTCAAGCAAGCTCGATAATATCGTATCCAGGTTAACGGCAGCCGAACCTGAAAACAGAATACAGAGCTCAGATGAGTTATTGCAATTACTTGAATGCAACGAGCCGCCGCCTGCCGAGGCTGAAAAGAAATGACTGGCGAGTTTGAACAGCACTCATCCAGTTCGGCAGAGCTTGCCGCTTTTGATCCACTGGATCTTGTTTGTAATGTCTACATGCTGGCAGAAAAACGCCCTCTGTCTGAACAGTTAGCGCGTTCTGTGGCTGATTTATTTTCGGGACTCGTCTTTCTTTTTCTAAATGCGATTCTCTTCATTCCTTCTGTCGTTCTGCTCACAATCCTTGGTATAGCAGCCGTGTGTTATGTCCTCAATAACAGTGAGCCGATTGAACTACGAAGGGTGATTACTCTGGGCCTACTCCTGGCCCTGGCTGCCGGACACGGTATCAGATCAAAGATTGGCGCATTAAGGGCCTATCCTTTCCCGACAAATATTAAGCTTGATGCCGATGGCTTGCGTTTTGCCTGGCGAGGGGGCGATGATCGCGAATCTGAATGCATTCCCTGGAACTCGATAAGAAGATTATCCGTTACTCTTTCTGCCCAGTCTGCATCCATGCAGGCCGCTTATACAGGAGTCGCACTTTGCTTTGATATTGAGAAAACATATTTCACACGCTGGACTATGCTTATTGTTGCTGCGCAGACATGGTCATTGTGGGACAAGAAGATAACCAAACCCAAAGGCGTAATTGGTATCAGTTTTCCTCTGGATGCGCTCACCCTCGATGCAGACAAGTTCAGGCTGCTTGCGGCAATAAAGGCTTGCACTCCGGAAGGTGCTCAAAGCCGCGAATTTACTGAGCTGCTTGAGTCGCACAGGGCACCGACATATACCCAGCTCTGGCTTGACGATATGCAGTCGTTTCGCAGGCAAAGCGTGCTTGAGCTGGCCACAGGAGCGGAGTTACAGCAAGGACGCTATCGCATACACGAGAAAATGGCGACTGGTGGGCAGGCAAAAATTTATCTGGCACAAGACACACGCACAGATACTCTTGTAGCTATGAAGGAACTGATCTTGCCTGTTAATGCCGGTGCCGACGTAAGAAACAGATCCTTTGCCAACGTAAAGAAAGAAGCCCTTTTGCTTTCCAGTTTGCATCATCCTGGTGTCTTAAGGTTGCTCGACAACTTTGTCGAAGATCACAGAGCCTATCTCGTGCTTGAATATATCGAGGGAACAACACTGCGACAGGCTGTGCAAAGCGACAGCCCCTTCGACGCTCTAAGGGCCGCATCCACGACAATTTCAATCTGCGATATTCTGGCACATCTGCACGGACAGTCACCACCAGTAGTGCATTGCGATCTCGCCCCGGACAACTTGATGATTACCGAAAACGGCAAAGTAGTTCTTCTGGATTTCAATGTGGCCCAGCAGTTGGAGTCGACAACAACAAAAACAGTTGTCGGTAAACATAATTACATGGCGCCCGAGCAGTTCAAAGGAAAACCCTGCACACAAAGCGATTTATACTCGCTTGGCTGCACTCTTTACTTTCTCCTGACCGGCAAGGATCCGCTGCCTCTCACTTGTTCTCGTCCTTCAGGCATTGTCAAAGTGCCAGCCGGTCTGGATGATATAGTGGCCAGACTTACTGCACTCGAGCTCAGCCAGCGCTATCAGTCCGTTTCCGAAGTTGAAACTGAGCTCCGTCAGCTGTCTTCAGGATCTTAGTGTCCGCTGTAAAAATTCGGCTTACTCCGGGCGACTCTCATTCAAAAGAGAACTTTCGATGAAACTCAAAATTCCCCTCAGCCTCTCGATGTCGCAAGCCCTGGCGTTCACTTGTGGTCCGGACAAGCCCCTGACGAAATCCTCAGCTTCTATGCACAGGCGGCAAAAGTCGTTCATCTCGTATATGCCGCCGGCACCGGCCATCTGGTGAAAGTGTTGCGAGATTTGCCTTAGCACGGCGCTGTCTGTCGGGTCATCGGCGAGCTTCTTTACGAGCTCCCCCAGCTCCGCCAGGCGCTGCCAGCATCGCTCGACAAACTGTCCCTTGCGCCTGGCTAGTTTTTCTTGCCAGCTGAACATTGTGACCTCGCTTGAACATTTCTATACACTTTATGCCCTTGCCCTGAAAGGCAAAGTCGGCAATGGACAAAGAGATGTCTGCCCATGTGCTAGACAAAGTTAAACTACGGACAGAGCCTTCGGACAGTCTCAGTCGAGGGTATATTGATGTGGCAGTTGCTTGAGGGCTGAGCCATGGGGTCCGGTATCCCGGTTGGCATGTTACTGGTGGTATTCCTGTGTTTGTCTACGACATGGGCAGCCACAGCGTCCGAGGAGCGCTTCTCCTTACCCAGAGCCATCTCAGACAAAGCTTTGGATCCCCCGGCGGCCAATCGGCCAATAGCCGACAAGTGGGCGCTCGTGATTGGCATCGGCAGGTTCAAGGACCCTTCCATCAAACTGAAATACGCTGCCAAGGATGCACTGGATTTTTACGATTACCTGGTCAACAAGGGACACTTTGCAAAAGATCATGTCAAGCTCTTGATCGACGAAGACGCGACCAGGGAAAACATACTCAATCAGCTCGGCGATAAATGGCTGCCGCACGTGGCAATGCCCGACGATCTGGTGGTTATCTACATATCAAGTCATGGCAGCCCTTCTAGCGCAGATGTCGGCGGGCTGAATTATCTAGTTGCTTACAATACTGACAAGGATAACCTGTACGTCAGCGGGATTCCAGTTCAAGACTTGACCCGCTTGATTAAGGATAGAGTGCACGCCGAACGCGTTGTCGTGGTCCTCGATGCCTGCCATAGCGGTGCGGTACGGACAGAGACCAAAGGGTTGTTCAGGCAAGGCAACTTCAATGCTGACGAGATCTCTCAAGGCAGCGGGCAACTGGTGATATGCTCGAGCGAGCCGAATCAAATCTCATGGGAGTCTAACAACTACCCCAACAGCGTATTCACACGCCAGCTTATTGAAGCTCTGCGGCAAAGAGATGCTCTGCCCCTGGGAGAGGCGTTTCTGACCATGCGAGATCGTGTGTCCCAGGAGGTTCTCAAGGACAGGGGAGAGTTACAGCGACCGATACTGAAGAGCGCATGGGAAGGCTCTGACCTGGCACTGGGGGCGGTGCCCATTAGACCCAGACCGGCACTGGATGACATTTCGGCAACATTCAATGAGGGCAAGGAAGGACTCCCAACGGCTGCGACCCGCCCCTGTGAACCTTCAGCCATCGCTCCTGGCGAAAGGCTTCAGGGTAGCGCAGTCGTAGTGGCTGCCAACAATCCCGGCGGTAAACTCTTGGACAACATCGCACCTGTTTGGAAGGTGCTCGAACATGGATATGGCGTCCGATACACGAGCAAATGGACCTTCGACAGGGCGAAGGAAGAATTTGACGATATTGTTGATAATGGCACGCAAGCCACCATCAAAATCGTCGAATACGACGGGCAGCACATAGTCCTGACGCGCCGTAATTACGCAGGCAAGTATAAGGGCCATATGTACCGGTATGAAGGAACTTGCCGTGCCAACGGAGCCAGCGGTAAAGTTCACTGGTCCAATAGCCTCCTGTCCCCGATGTCATGGACCTGGGAGGCGTCCTGGTAAGCCGTCTCCTCTTGTACGTTCGTCGTGCTTATGCGCTTCCGTGCTCAGCGGTCGCGCATAAGACAAATAGGCGTTCATATCCGGTCCGACAAGACTTCAGAAGCTGCCAGCCGACCTTGCCCTGCCAAGACTGCCTGTGAAGACTCAAGGCGAATTGCTCTCAGCCACCGGCTCAAGGGACTGGCATTTGGCTGGCGGAATCCGGAACCAGAAAGTACTTCCCTCACCAGGCTGACTTTGCACGCCAATTGTTCCGCCATGCTGCTCGACAATCGCCTTGCATATGGAGAGCCCCAGCCCCGTGCCATGCATCAAGGTCGCGTCGCTGGCGTCCACCTGTTTGAAACGCTCGAAGATGGTCTCTTGAAGATGTAGAGGAATTCCCCGCCCCTGATCGCTCACGGACACTTCCAGCCATTCAGGCGTTTCCTTAACGCACACACGCACAACATTTCTCGCGCTGGAGAACTTGACTGCATTGCCCAGTAAATTGACCATCACTTGCACAAGACGATCGCTGTCAGCAAAAACATTACCAGTGCCCCCCGCCTCAATCTCCAGTGAAACATTTCTTTGCTCGGCAACTCCCCTCACTGCCTCGACAGCTCTCTCCACTACTGAGGACATGGAGACACGAGTGCAGGCAAGAGCCAGCGTCCCGGATGCCATCTTTTCCGAATCAAGTAGATCGTTTATCAAATTGATGAGCCTGCCGGCATTGCGATCGGCCATAGCTGCCTTTTTCAGCCCAAATTCGGACACCGGTCCGAATGTCCCTTTCAAGAGCATGTTCAGGAACACCTGTATGGACGTCAGCGGCGTTCTGAGATCGTGGCTCACCATCGAGACGAACTCCTGCCTCAGCCGCTCTATCTCCTTGCGTTCAGTCACATCAAGCATGACAGCCAGAAAGAACTCAGCCTCCAGCGCATTAAAAGAAGTGAGCGACAGCTCAACAGGAAGCAAGCTCCCATCGCATTTCCTGGCAAGCCGCTCGTCGATCCTCCCGCGGGTCTTGCTCAAGACGTCGCGCATAAAGCTTTCTTTGTCCGTTTGAGTATCCTGGGGAAACAGGACGGAAAGATGCAAACCGCTCAGACTACTAGCTTCCCAGCCGAACATCCGTGAGAGCGTCGGATTGATCATTTGAATATTGCCGCAGCTGTCTGCAATGACCAGACCAACCGGCATGCTCTCGATCACCGCCTTCTCCTTGGCGTGAGCAAGCTCGAGAGCCCTGGCCATTTCTTTGAAGATAGAATCGAGATGAGCGATCTCATCCCCACCTCCGACCGGCGGCAAGAGCGGCTCTCCTTTGGCCAGGCGCTGCGTGTTGTCCATAAGAACCGAGAGCCTTCTGGTTGTACCTGAATTGAAATAGATAGCCAGAAAAATGGCCACAATAATGTTCAACACCATCCCGGCATAAAGAAGGGATTTCATCGTCTGCCTTTCACGGGCTTGAATTACTGGACTTTCCTCGGCAATCGAGCCGGACTCTTCCCGCAAGCCTTCAAGATCATGCGAAAGCTCGACAATTGCCGTGCGCATGTCTCTGAGATGCCGCATGCCTCCAAGGCGGTCGCCTCTTTCCACCTGGGTAAACACCTCGTCTAACACATTCATGGCAACATCAGTCTGTGCCTCGAGCTTGTCTACTTTCCCGAGTGCCGCCCTGTCGTCCTTGAGAAGCCATTTCAAATTGGTCAGCTCACCAGGAATTGGCGCCACCGCCTCATGATAGGCGTCGAGGGATGGGGGTTGAGCCTTGCTAGCCACAATATAGGCTGCCACGAATTTGGAGGCATCCATAACGCAGTGCATCAAAGAATTGAGGCTCTCCACCACCTTTTTTGCATGCTGCTCTCTTTTTACTTCCGCCTCGACCTGATGAAGCATGACAAGCAGAGAGCCAACAAAAAGAAGCTCGAAAGCCAGCGGCACTGCTACAAGCACGAGGGCTTTATGAAAGAGCTTCGGTGCAAAGGGCAACCTGGTCATCTGGCACCCGCTGTCAGGCTGTCTGACCTGGTTATACCCGCCAGGCAACCTTTCCCAGTCATGACTTTGCCCATAGCTGCCAAAAGACACGGCAGGAACGGCAGACCAGGAAGAATGAGAAAGCCTGGATAACTCTGTGACCGGCGTTCACTGAGCTGTGCTGAGAAGAAGAAGAAGAAGAAGAAGAAGAAGAAGGCAGGAGAAAAGCCCAAAAGAACGTCCCTGCGTTCCGCCACACAAGCGCAGCCAGCTCAGAAAGCCTGCAGGTACTGGCGGATCAGGATGGAAAGAAAAAGTTGCTCAACGAACGGCGTGGCAGATGGCCCCATGCGCGACATGTTCGCTGCGGGCATCAAGCCCCCAGTCCGCCGCCGCCGCCGCCGCCGCCGCCACATGCCTTCTGGAGAAGCTGGCGGCTCCTGAGCCCTTACTGCAAGCAATTTGCTGCTCGTCCAGAACAAACATCTGCTCATTGCTTGTGCCGAATATTTCTTCTTCATCCAGCAAGAAGATATTGTCGCAGACGCTATCTCCGCATGAGGCGACTGAACGACAAGCGACTGTCTCCAAGCTACCCTGGCTGCGCTGCCTGGCACCGGGACAACCGGAGGCCGCCCCTGGCGGCAGGAATGTGGATCCTAGCATCAAGGCTGTGACCATTATCGCTACCATGCTCAGCTTGCAGATCATCGTTCGTCCCCTCCAGTCAACAGTGTTCTATGAATTACGGGAAGTAGAAACAAAACAGCCTTTGCCGGGCGAGCTTCACTGGCCCCTGCAGAGGAATTAACAGTGGCAACGGTGCCCCAACAGCATTTATGGCTCCTTTCGAGCCATGATGTTACAGGCCGACAACTTGAATGGCACAACCGACCGAGTTACCTATTTGGTGTTTGCCCTTGAAAACCGATTGCATACCACATTGTCTTACTCAGGCGTAACATTGAGAGACGAACGAAACCCATCGTTACAAAGCATGGCTATCCCCTGAGCCACTATGGGGAAAGCCATAGATGCCCCGTCCGAAAGACTGCCGCTGACCGAAGTCTAAAAGAAGAAGCGTCTCTCCGACCTGTCCGGCAGCACCAGCTTTTCTCACAACCTCAATCGCCAGGGCTTGTCTTGTCTTTCAATAAGCTCTCAAAACGCTCCATGAGCTGGTCGAGGGTAAACGGCTTGGAGAGAAAGTCGTTGGCACCGGCCTTAAGCCCTGCATACTGGCAGGCAAACTCACGTTTCCCGGTCAGCATCAATACTTTGTCGGTGCCGCCTTGCGCCCGGTACTGGCGACAGACATCCACACCTTCCCCATCGGGCAGCTGCCAGTCCAGAATTATGATGTCATAAGAAGATGAGGCCATATTGGCCAGTGCCGCCGATCCGGTCTGCACGGCGTCAACCAGATGCCCGTCCATTTCGAACCATTCTTTGAGGGTCTCGGCCAGGTCAAAGTCATCGTCAACAAGCAAGATTCGGGGCATCGCCTGACTTCCGTCGTCGGTGAGAAATGAACTTATACGCAGACGGCAGCGAAATTGCAAGTAGTTAGCCGACCAGGCAAAGCCCGGTGACAGGCGCGAAAGTTTGGGAAGCATGGTTAAATGGACGGCAGACATCCTTGCTATTGGAGGCTCGCCGCGGTATAAAGTCGAAGATCTATTTCTTGACTCCGCATCTGGTGCGGCAACTTAGAAACGAGAGGGAGAATTCACATGAAGAATATGGCTGCTACGATAACTGCCCTGGGACTTCTGACCGCTATGCTCGCGACACCGGCTCTGGCTTGCCCGGGCGACAAAGATTGCGACGGCAGCAAGTGCAAGGAAGGCAAATCCGAATGCAAACATGCCAAGCACCACAAGCATGACAAGGGCGCCGACAAAACTACTGACAAAGGCACCGACAAGAAGTCCGGCAGCGATGCCGGGGACGCCAAGAGCGATACAAAGAAAGATTAGTCAGGGACAAAAGCCACTTTGCCGCAGCCGGAAATTCTCCTTGATATTGGGCTCAGGCTTAGCTAAGGCTACTTGATTCTGGTTAGATTCAAGGCAGAGGGCAGGGATGTTTTGACCTGCCCTCTGCTTCTAATTGCCCCAAAAACAGTCCCCATCAGCACTTGAAGGGCAGGTCGGGACTGATTGATCAGATCTCAGGCGTTCCGTCAGACCATCGGCTATGTAAGTTGACAACTGTGCTGACAACTGACGACCCTGGCGACAGCTGGCTAATTAGTCGTCACTTAACCGACACGGCGCACCGGCAGGCTGACAGTAAATATCGTGCTCACATCCTGCCGGCTGCTGCAAGAAATTTCACCTTGATGAGCCTGAACAATCTGCTTGCACAGATACAGTCCGAGCCCCGTGCCTGGCAAATATTTCTTGCCGGCAGTTCCCTGGGCAAAGCGTTTGAACAACTGCTCGGCATCTTCAGGACTTATCCCCGGTCCGCTATTTTCCACATCAACTGACACCTGTTCACATCCCGGTCTGACAGCAACTTTTATCAGTCCGCCATCCGGAGTAAATTTCGCGGCATTATCGAGCAAGTTCTGCAAGACGCGGCGGATGGAACTCTTGTCGGCAAGAACAGTGTCTTTGTCAGCTGGCAGATCGCACTTGATGGCAATGCCGCGATTGTCGGCAATGGGCACGACCTGCTCAACACAGTCGGACACCAGCTCCCCGAGGTTGGTATCCTCGAAATGAATAGTATGAATGTCTCGCTCGTAGCGGTAGACTTCAATCAAATTTTGGATCAATGTCAGAAGGGACTTGTTGCTGTCTCTCAGCTTCAGCAGCAATTCCGATTGCTCTGCCGTCAGGCTGCCGAGGCTTCCCTCGGCAAACAACTCCAGAATGCGATTGGCGCCAATGAGAGGATTTTTCAGGTCGTGTGTGAGCGTAGCCATGAAATCTTCACGCTGCTCCATGATCAAAAGCAGCCGTGACTGCTCCTCCGACAGCCGCTGCCGCGTAACATCCCTCCAGACGATAACGCCACCTATCAAAGTGCCAGCTTCATCTTTGAGCGGCCGCCCGTTGACGCTCACGAATTGCGGCTCTGCTCGCCCTTTCTGGCGTATGCACAATTCCTCGTCGTTCACCTCCTGCCCTGAGATGGCTCGGGACAAAGGCAGGTCCTTCACCGGATAAGGCGCAGTGCCGTCCGGCAAAAAGAGCTCCGGGGCTTCTGCCTGCGACTGAGGGAGGGACTCAAGATCTCTTACCCCGGGGAAAGTGTTGGCGGCAGCATTACGCAAAATGATCTTGCCATCTTGATCAGCCACCATAACGCCGTCGGCAATATTGTCGATGATCATACTGAGGAGTTCTCGATCCCGGGCGACCTTTTCCTCAAGCGCCAGACTTACTTCTTCTTGCCTGGTCAATACCCTTGCCGTGACCAGGATAACAACGCCAAAAGAAACAATCATTGTTGCCACAAGAAATGCCAGTCCGGTCTCGGCCGAATAAAAGCCTGCGCGCTGCCCAAGCAGACGCAACCAGCCGGCAGCTGCCGGCAAGATAACAGCGGCAGGCAAGAGTCGTCTAACCATAATTGCGCTCGCCCTTCCGCTGGCAAGCCATGGCATCAAGCCCCCGAAAGGACAGGACAAAAGAATACCAAGAGCCAGAGCGAAAAGCATGCCGGCTGTCGGCAAAGACATTCCCCCACAATAGCCAATAGCATAAAGAGGCGACGCGCCGTAAGCATAGCCGACGATTGCCACAAGGCTTATCAGAACAACGGCAAGAAGAAGCCCCTGCCGCATCCTCTTCAATATCAAACGCTTGCCATAGGACATCAGCTGAGCCAGCCCAAGCAAGACAAAACAGACAGTGCTGTTGGGCGCCATTCTCACCAAACCCGAATTGCCCTCGGCAAGCTCTCCTGTGAGAACACAATCAATACCTGTATTAATGCCGAAAATATATTCAGTGAGAGTAAAAGTGCCAATAGCAAAGGTGCCCAAAGCCAGAAGCCTGGCGGCAACCAACATGCCCCGGCCAACCGAGCTCGTCATCTTTGCAGACAGCCACAACCAGAGTCCCGACGCAATGAATAAGACCGCCGCATTAGCTTTGGTCAATACAACACCTGCTTGGGGACTGGTAAGTGACTTGATATGAAAAAGCCAGCCAGCAAGAAAGACGCAGCCCAGGATAATCGAAGCTACAGCTATAGCCTTTACATAGGCTCCCGAGCGAAGATCAATATGCCCCCTGACTCCCTGCACCTTCATCTTTAAACTTCACTTCTGTTTCCTATCCGTCAGTACAGACGCCCGCGCCAATTTGCTCGCCAGGTCGCCGCAGCGATCCCTGGAGAATACCTACCAAAGGTCGCAACGGACTTCCCCAGAGCTACCATCCCGATTGTCAGCGACTGGCGCCGCTGTGCCTATCCCCCACAGAGGGGAGTACATCACAGTCTGCTGGCGCCAGCGGCGCTGCAGGCTGCAGAGTACTCAAATGAAAACTCCTGGAAAGTCGCCTGAAAAGCCCTATATCAACGTGCCATAGCGCTTTTGTCCTGAGAGCCGGCAGCCGGTCAGGCAAAATCCACCGTCTCAGTTACCTCTGTGTCCTAGTAAAGTTTCCATAAATGGACTCCTCCTTTCTTCTGGCAGCCACAGCTGGCTCAAACAAGCATAATGCTGTAAAAAACGGGCAAATGAAAGTTAGAGACACCTGTCAAAGAAGAGAAGATGCTCGACAAACCAGCAAAACTACTCCTGCCGCTTATTTTTCTGACAGTCTTTCTCCTGCCTTGCGCCCAGGCAGCACCGCCAGCCTGCACCCAGGGCTGGATTTTTCATCAAGTGAGCGAATATCACGGGGCCATGGTCCTTCATCTCAGCCTGCTGGGGGCAAAAATCTCCTCGAAAAACCTGACCCTGGTTATGCCTGGGAAAAATATAGCCACAATTTATAACGATGCAAACAAGACTTATACGCAATTGAGCAAGAAAATCTGGATGGAGCGATACGCTTTGCATCCAAGAATAGGCAAGATCACTAAAGGCAAGAGCGCAATGGTGGCCGGACACAAGGCAACACAATACTTTGCCGATCGACTCACGCCGCGAGGGCGCAAGATGCTTACAATGGAATTCTGGACGACGACAGACTTGGGCTTGCCCAAAGAATTCACGGACGACTGTCTTTCCATTTGCGAGCTGCCACCAGGAGTGGGCATGCCGCTGAAGATCTACTGGATATACTCCGACAAACAGCGCAATACTATTCTTGATACTCTCGACAGCAAGAAGACATCAATTGCTGCCAGCGAATTCAAGCCAAAAGCAGGCTACAAGAGAGTCAACGACGAGATGGATCTGATAATCGCCGACGACGCGAACAATGATTTTGCATCCTTGTTGCTCGACGACCCGGGCACAAGCCGAAAGACCGCGCCAAAGGCCCGCTCTGCGGCGCCGTCCAGCAAGGCAAGCAGCTTTCACTAAACATAAGCTGCCCCTCCTGCAAGCAACAAGTCTTCGCTTATTTCTTGGGCGAAGGGCTACTGGCGCTGTCAGCCATTTGCATGGCCTCAATCCACTTCTGGTCTTTCCACAAGCTCCGCGCCAGAGACAGCTTGAGCAGCTCCACATACTGGCTGCTCGGCCCGAGAGCAACCCGGACCTGATCGAGGGCAAGTGCGTAGGTTTGCTCGGCCTTTTCAAATTTGTGATCTTTTTCGTATGCCTGAGCAAGGCGCATCAGGCATATGGCCACATTGACTTCGGCGTCAGGGAGTTTCTTCCAACGCTCAAGGGCCTCCTGGTAATATTCGCTGGCAGCGCCTGCCTCGCCACGCTCCTGGAGCACATCACCCATCCCGCTCAAAGCAAGGGCATATTCGGGCAATCCTTGCTGTCTCCACTGCCGAAAAATGTCCACCGCTAAGCGATAGCGTGTCATGGCCGGCACAAGCTGCCGCTCAGCCTGCAACGTCTCAGCAAGATGAGTCAGGGGCACAGCCGTCAGATCGTTGTGATAGCCGGTGAGCCTTACATAAATATTGAGGGCGTTGACATAGAGCGCCTCGGCAGTTTCGAATTTGTGATCCAAGCGATAACAATCTGCCAGCTTTACAGAAGTATCGGCAGTAGAAAAAGCCATGGCCCCGTCCTGTTTGCTAACAAAAGACAGTACTTGCTGGAGCCGTTGCGCGGCCTCGCCCCAGTGTCCATATTTCATATAAAGCCTGGCAGTCTTGTCCAGAGCCTCGACATGCTCGGGAGAACCGTCTCCGGCAATGTTGCGGCGGCGGTCGCAAATGAAAGTCAGGGTCCGCACCTGATCAGAAAAATTTTCTGGCTCCGGCATAACTTTGCCCTCAGTCCAGGTGAGCCCATCGGCGACAGGCGCAGTCTCAGCAAAAAGAAAGGAGGCTGTGTAAGCTGTCCTCACGCCCGTCCAAAGAATGAGGACAGAGGCCAGCACGGCAGCAATCGTTAGCAGCGGATGATCTTTGACCCATTTGCCCAGCTTACGCCTTGATCTTGAAAGTTTGAAAGATGCCCTGGCTAAAAGTCCTCGCGCGCCGGTGGACTGCTCGAGCCCGATGAGCTCTTCTTTGAACTCGCTCATCGACTGGAAACGCTTGTCTGGATCCTTCTCCAGCGCCTTGAAAACAACCGCGTCAAGGCGCTCC
>JAHFBI010000038.1 GCA_023250095.1 Candidatus Melainabacteria bacterium | reverse complement strand
ATCTGGAGCATTGGCCAGAAGAAGCCCGTCCCGAGAAAATCGAAGAGATCTATAACATGAAGCTCAATGAGAGCCGCTCTCGAGGGAATTAAGCTCCCTTTGGGCTGTCAAGCGATAATCTTAATTGCCGGGGCTGGCAGGATTTTGAACTCATTGAGTAGTGTTTGCGTACTTCCCTTAGAGACATTGAAGCTGCCAGGCAGACACAGCGCCGGTGGCGCCTGAGGGCTGTGGTACCGCTCATCGCTTCGATTTAATCCGAGGTGCAAAATGATTTCGAGTATTCTAGCAACCGGTACTAGGACCAACTTTGAGCATATTGGCATCGTCGATGGTGCGGAGTATCGCATATACGGAGAGCCGCCCGGCTGTATCGAAGGGATATCCCATTGCGTGCGAGGAATATTTGTGGCTGTATCTACTAATTCGCACGGTCCACTCAAAGAATGGAAATTCCCCGGTGAATGTAAGGTCGACAGCCTGCTTGTCGAAGCGGCCGGAGGCTCGGAGCTTCTGGCCAAGCTGCTTGCCAGCAGGGGAATCGCCAGCGCCGATGAGGCGAGGTCATTCCTGGATCCTTCTCAATATACTCCGACCAGCCCGATGAGCTTGCCGGATATGCCGCGAGCAATTGTCCGCATCACTCAGGCGATAGAACAGCAGGAGCGCATCACCATATATGGTGACTACGATGTGGACGGTGTCACGGCAACGTCGGTAATGTTGAGCGTGCTCCGGCGGCTCGGCGCCGATGTGGACTATTACATCCCCAACCGCGCAGAAGGCTACGGGCTGAATCTCAAGGCCGTGAGCATCCTTGCCAGCAAGCATAGGACCAAGCTTCTGATTTCTTGCGATTGCGGCATCTCCAACTTTTCAGAGATCAATTTCGGCAAGTCGCTCGGCGTTGACACCATAGTCGTCGATCATCATACGATGCCGGAAGTGCTGCCTCCGGCGGCAGCTATTCTCCATCCCAAGCAGCTGAGCGAAGAGCATCCGCTCTACCATCTTCCCGGAGTCGGCGTTGCATACAAGCTGTGCGAGGCGCTCTTGACCGACAGAGGACTGGACGCGGAAGTAGCTAGTCTGTTGGACTTCGTCACCCTTGGCATGATAGCTGACATGGTTCCGCTCACGCGGGAAAATCGCTATCTTGTGCAAATGGGAATGCCGGCTCTGGTGAATTCGCCGCGCGCCGGCATCAAGGCGCTGCTCAACCAGGTGACAGGCAGAGAAGGCACGGATCTTGTGGGCTTTGCCCTGGCGCCAAGGATAAACGCTGTCGGGCGCCTGGCTGACGCCACTCTTGCCGTCGAATTGATGACCACAGATGATGATGAAACGGCGCAAAGGCTAGCCCGGCAACTCGAGATGGAAAATACTCGCCGCCAGGAACTTTGTGAAAAGATATTTTTTGAAGCCGATCAAAAGGCAGCTGCCGCCCTGCGCGGAGTCAAGGACAAGGCCATAGCGATTTTCGCTCCCGGCTGGCACCACGGAGTGGTGGGCATTGTTGCCTCGAGACTTGTGGATAAATACCACTGCCCGGTGTTTATCGGCGGACTCGATGAGTCCGAGGGCATCGTCAAAGGCTCCGCGCGCGGTGTATCTGGCATCGATTTGTATGAGGTTCTAAAATCCAGCGAGCATCTGGCTATCAAGTTCGGCGGTCACAAAATGGCTGCCGGCTTTACTGTGGAAGCCGACAAGGCTGAGATATTCTGCCGATCGATCGTCGACACGTGCAACCGGATGTTGAGCAACCAGGAGCTTCAACCAACGCTGGACATAGATCTTGTGGTGACTGCCTCAGACCTGACGATGGATCTCGCCCGGATTCTTGCCCGGCTGGCTCCCTTCGGCATGTCCAACAAGAAGCCCGTTCTTTGCCTGTCCGGATTGTCCTGCTTGAGTACGCGGGCACTGGGCAAGGAAGGCAAGCACCACCGCTTGATAGTCGCCAGCAAAGAAAGCGGGAGCCAGTTTGAATGTGTCCTCTGGAACAGCCGCGGGCGGCTGCCGGACCCGGAGCAGGTCGTGGATCTGGCTTTCATGCCGGAAATCAATGTGTATAACGGGCAGGAGCGTTTACAGCTTGTCGTAGCCGACTGGCGCGATCCCCGCCAAAAGAGGACGCCGGTTCCATCGAGCGAAACGGCAGTGGCTCCCGGTATCAAGCCTGCGGCTCCATCGAGCCAGGGCAAAGCTGCCCTTTGCTCATCGAGCGAAACGGCAGAGGCTGCCGCTGTCAAGCCTGCGGCTCCATCGGGCGCGCTCACGGCTGCCCCGTCTGCGTCGGGCGAAGTGGCAGAGGTTACCCTGCAATCTTCTGCGTCGGGAGCGTCTGCTCAATTTGTCCGCAGTCTTCTCTTTAAAGACTTGCGCGGACATGGTCTTCCAGAGTCCTTGCTGCAAGGCGCTAGCCGCAAGCTGGGTGTTGGGCTAGCTGTGTTCGGTGAGTCTTGCACGCGTCTGCCCGACATCGACTTTGCCGATCGCCATGGGCTGGCGCAGAGATCGCATTTGCTCATCTGGCAATATCCACCGAGCATACAAGTCTTCAAATCGCTTCTGGAGAAAAACTCGGTTCAGACGGTTTATCTTGTCGGAGGCGCCGCACTCGAGCCAGAGGATGGTGGCGGATTTCTCAAGCGTCTTCTTGGTCTGGTGCGATTTGCCGTCAACCGCAAAGAAGGGCAAGCACGCCCCGAGAAAATTGCCAGCGCCATGGGCACCAACAAGATGTCTATTGCCCTTGGTCTCACTATTTTGAAGAAAGTAAACCTTATCGACTGGTTTGCCGAAGACGGCTGCCTCTATCTGGATCTCATCGGGCAGCCAACCGGCAGCCCCGAGCAACTCCCCGAATTCCGCCAACTCTCCAATTCCTTGAAGGAGATTAGCGAATTCCGGAAGTGGTGTTCCGAGAGCCCGTTTAACGAGATACAATTAGCCCTTGCTCCCAATTCTATCAGGGTAGTCAATAGGGGCGAGACTGAGGGCGATTCTCTCGGGAGCGCCAATGAGAGTTCAGGCGGTTTAAACAGACAACATGAAAGAGCAAGTCAATTACCTTCCAATTAGCCGGGAAAAGGATGCGTGGCTCAAGAGCACTATCCGTGACATCCCGGATTTTCCCAAACCAGGGATTGTTTTCAAGGATCTGACTACATTATTGAAGGACCGCAAGGCTTTCAGCTATGTCATCGATGTGCTTTCCGAGAAATTCGCTCCGCTCAAGCCGGATTATGTGGCCGGGATCGAGGCGCGTGGATTCATTCTCGGGCCCGCCATCGCTTATGAAATCGGCTGCGGGTTTATTCCCATCCGCAAGCCGGGCAAACTCCCGCACAAAGTGGAGAAAGCAGTTTACGATTTAGAATATGGCTCAGATTGCGTGGAAATTCACGTCGATGCCATCGAGGACCACGAGAAAGTGGTGATAATCGACGATTTGCTGGCGACAGGCGGCACAGCCGAGGCGGCTTACCGCCTGCTCAAGACAGTCGGCGCCGATGTAAGAGGCATTGGCTTTGTCGTCGAGCTCGGATTCCTGAAAGGGCGCCTAAAACTTCCGACAGGAATGGAGATTTTCTCCGTCATCAATTACGACTGACAGAATTCGATCGAGCCAGAAGCAGCTGCCGTCGGCATTGCGGAATATTACATCTCCAGCGTGAACGGTCAGTCGCTCAGGCATAGCTGCCGTCGGCATTGCGGAGCATTACATCTCCAGCGTGAACGGTCAGTCGCTCTCCGCCGGGCAAGGCGATTATCAGCGCGCCTTCGGATGTGATATCACAAGCGGTGCCTTCCACGCTGGTGTTGCCAGTAGTGGCCCTGACAGCCCGCCCCAGGTTGACGGACGCCTCCTTCCATTCGGCGACTATTTTGTGGCGCTGTCCTGAAACCAAATCTTCATAAACTCGCTCTATCTGTGCGGCGAGGTTGGCTGCCAGCAGATTATCGTCAATTTCCTGACCGGCAATCCGCTCGAGCCAGTCAACGCGGTCTGCCAGATCATCTGGAAGCGTTTCGGGATCCAGCCTGAGGTTGATGCCGATGCCCAGAATCAGAGCCGGTGCTGCCTCTGTGCGGTTGTTTCCCTGTCCTTCATTGCCGCTTCCCCGCTGGCCTGTCTTCGGTCTGAAACCAGCGGGCATCTCGGCAAGAATACCGCCGACTTTCTTGCCGCCAGCAACTAGATCGTTGACCCACTTCAGTTTGATCTTGGCTCCGGCTGTCAATTCGATGGCGGAAGCGGCAGCCAGCCCTGCAGCCAGACTCATGAGCGGAAGCTCGCCAGGCTCGAGTTGGGGTCGCAGAATGAAACTTACATAAAGCCCGGCATCCCGAGGCGACACCCAGGTCCTGCCTCCCCGCCCGCGCCCGCCCGTTTGTTTCCTTGCCAGAATCATCACTCCTTCCAGCGCGCCTGCCCGGGCAAGCTCAGCGGCGCGCGAATTTGTGGAATCGAGCGTATCCCACAGCTCGTTTACCCAGCCGCCTGCTCGCCCCACCATGCGCGTTTTGAGCAAGGAATTGAGAATATCGAGATCCAGCCGTTTTACGGACATCTGCCATTTCCCAAAATCGACATGCCTAAGTGTGCGATGCCGAGGGAGCTTGCGCGACCGTCAGTTGAGTGTTTATCTCTTTTGGTCCAACAAGAATCTTGTGGACGGGGCACTTGTCGGCAATTGATTTGAGCGTATCCAATTGATCTTGCGTGAGGTTGCCTTCCACTTTGATTTCTCTGTTTATGAAGCAGAGTTTTTTTCCTGGAGTTACCGGGTCGTCGACTGACTCTTCCGTGAGTTTGATGTCTATATGTTTGATGTCCCAGCTCCGACGAGCAGCAAACATCTGCATGGTCATGGATGTGCAAGCACCGAGCGCGCCGAGAAGAAGCTCATGCGGATCAGGACCGGCTTCCTCGCCGCCTGCTTCTTTGGGAGCATCGCTTACCCAGCTGTGCTTGCCCGTGCTTATCTTGTGCTGATACCCTTGTCTTGATGAGGTGACAGTGACCTGGCTCATGGCATCTCCTCCGGAGTAAATCTATCTATATGAACTTCTGCTTGTCTAATTGTCCGTCAAGCAGGAAGCAGCTTTCACAGACTGCAATAGTTCTGTAATAATTCTCAGGTCTGGCTTGCGTTTCCACCAGAGGACTGCCTTGTGATCATTGAAACAGAGCGATTGATCCTGCGTGACTTTCAAAAGTCCGACTGGAAGGAAGTGCACGAATACTCGATCGACCCGGATGTCTCTGTTTTCATGGAGTGGGGACCCAATAGCCAGGAGGACACGCTGAAATTCATCGACAACGCTATGTCTGGCTCCAGGCAGAAGCCGCGCCGGTTATACGAGCTGGCAGTGATTCTCAAAGGGGAAGCCCGGCTCATCGGAGCAAGCGGTATTCGCCTCTTTCCCAACGAGCCAGAACAGGCTGATATCGGCTATTGCTACAACAAGAATTACTGGGGAAAAGGCTACGCTACCGAGGCCTGCCGTGCGCTCCTCGGCTTTGGTTTTGGGCAACTGAAGCTGCACCGGATCATTGCTACATGTGACGCCGACAATTACGGATCGTCCCGAGTGCTTGAAAAGTCCCTCATGAGAAAAGAAGCACATTTCCTGCGCGACAAAAAAGTCAAGGGGCGCTGGCGTGATACTTTTTTGTTTGCTGTCCTTAGCGAAGAGTGGAAGCCAAGTGAAAAATAAGCCTTTGAAGACCGGCGGAGTGAAAGAGTTGCAGGCGGTGGCAAACATGATTGCCTCCGCGAGATCCGTGGCTGTCCTCACAGGAGCCGGAGTCTCGAAAGAAAGCGGCATCCCGACTTTCCGTGATGCGCAGACCGGGCTGTGGGCTAAATATGATCCGCAGCAGCTGGCTACCACCGCCGGATTCAAATCGGATCCCGGGCTTGTCTGGCGCTGGTATGACTATCGCCGTCAATTACTCGCTTCCGTCGAGCCCAACAATGGGCATTACGCTCTTGTTGAGCTGGAAGGGCTTGTGCCGAAGGTGACTGTAGTGACACAGAATGTCGATGGCTTGCATCAGAAAGCTGGCTCCCACAACGTTATTGAGCTACACGGTAGCATCACCTCCTTCTTTTGTTTTGATAAGAGGCATCCCGCTGCCGATGTCGCTGCCGGGCTTTCTGAGCCGCCGCGTTGTCATTGCGGTTCTTTGATCAGACCAGCTGTCGTCTGGTTCGGCGAGATGTTGCCAGAAGAGGCTTTCGACAGGGCCAGCGAAGCGATGTTCGAAGCCGATGTCATTCTTGTCATCGGCACATCAGGACTCGTGCAACCGGCTGCCTCGCTGCCGCTGACAGCACGCTTGCGCGGGGCTAAAATCGTCGAGATCAATCCGGAGCGCACCCCCATCGCCGAGTCCGCCGACGCCTTTCTTGAGGGTCCCTCGGGGCAAATTCTGCCGCAGCTGGTAGAGGCTCTTAAAGCCTGCGGCAAGAGATAGAGAGCAGCTCTCATGTGCCACGAAAATCACCAGCTCCTGAGGCAAGTTACCGGGAATCGTGCGCCGTGCGGTCCTTTCCTGATGTGGCAGCCGGCGCAAGGGCCGGCTTAGCTTCCGGACAGCGGCGTTGCGATCTCTTGAGACGCCTGAGTTAGCCAGCTCCTAGCAGGGCTTGCTCCGTTTTCAGAAGGCGATGGACGTCGGTATTGTCGGCCATGACGAGAAGCCTGTCGCCAGCAGCTAAATTCGTCCCCGGGGACGGGTTCCAGTCCACCGTGCCGTTGCGCTGATGCATGAGCACCGTCACTTCGTGCTTCTGACGGACCTCGTCTATTGTCATGCCGGCAAGCGGACTGACCGACGCAATCGAGATCTGGAAGGCGTTTACTACTGTGCCGCCGAATTCGAAGGAAGCCAGGATATTGCCACTGAGAGCCGCTTGCGCAAACACAGGGGCCGAGAGCGCAGAGGCGCTGAAGGCGCAATTTATGCCCAGCGATTTCTCGATTTTTTTGGCCAGGCGCTGGTCGAACATCCTGATGACCACCCGCATGCCCGGACAAAGCTCGCGCGCATTGAGGGCAGCTTCAAGGTTGGCCAGATCATTGTCGGTCACGGCGATGATCGCCCGGGCTGCTTTGACGCAGGCTTTTTCCAGGAGCTGAACATTGCGCGCGTCACCGATAAGAACCGGCACCTCATAATGTTGCATCTCTTGAACGAAAGAAGATTCGCCGTCGCGTTCGATGCAGATTACGTCCTCGCCGTAACGCCGCAGCTGCTGCACGACGCGGAAGCCGACATTTCCTAACCCGCAGACGATGATGTGGTTCTCGAAGGTAGCCGCTAGCATTTCCTGCCACTCCCTTGTGTAGAGCTTGTGCTGTAACAACAAATTTCCCAGGTGGACAACACCCTCGGCGATGACCAGAAGCCCCAGAATAGGCAACCCAAAGAAAAGCGGGGTCAGCCGCCAGTCATCGACGAAAGGGATAGGCGATTGAAAGAAGATCATTTGCAAGGTGTCATAGGCGATACCAAGCAGGCTGTGGTGATGCGGGGGCAGCTCCTTCAGGGGATAGAGGTTGTATAGAATCAGGGTGGAAACGGCAAATGCCCCGGTCGAGCAAATGAGGAATCCCCGGAATTCATTGGCCAGCACACGCGCCAGAGCGAAAAAGCGAGAAAGGCGCTTGCTCAGCGGGACTTTATATTTTGGCGGGCGCGGGTTCATACTGCTGAAAACTCAATTGTGCCTCAGGTAAGCCCTTTCAGGGGTGCACTCCTGCGCAGGCGAATGTCCCTTTCAATGCCGCCTGCCAGCCGGCATAATCGCCGGCGCGGTCCTCCTGTGGAGTGAACGTCTGATCATGCTGCCAGCTTTCAGCTATTTCGTCCAGGCTGGCAATGACGCCAGCTTTCAGACCAGCCAGAGCGGCAGCTCCCCAGGCTGTCGCCTCGACCTGGGATGAGCGAATCACGCTCACTCCCAGGAGGTCCGACTGGAACTGCACCATGAATTTGTTGCGCGTGGCACCGCCGTCCACACGCAGCTCTTCCAGGCAAATGCCATGCTCCTTCATTTTTGTAGCCACATCGGCTACCTGATAGGCCATGGCTTCGAGCGCGGCGCGCACTAGATGAGCGCGACCGCTGCCGCGGGTGAGCCCGACAATAGTGCCGCGAACGCTGGAGTCCCACCATGGAGAGCCCAGCCCGACGAGTGCCGGCACGAAGTAGACACCTTCGTTCGAGCCTACGGATGTGGCAATTGACTCGCTCTGCTCGCTGTTCTCGATAATGCCCAGCCCGTCGCGCAGCCATTGAATGGCGGCGCCGGCAATGAAAATTGCCCCTTCCAGGGCATAAACAGCCGGTTGCCCGTCCAGTTTCCAGGCAAGTGTCGTCAACAGACCGGGCACCAGATGCGATGCAGTGCCGATATTTACAAGCAAGAAGCCCCCCGTGCCATATGTGCACTTCGCCATACCTTGCCGGAAACAAGCTTGCCCGAAAAGTGCCGCCTGTTGATCGCCAAGAACACCTGTAATCGGCGCTTCAAAGCCGACTATGTTTTTGCTTGTCATGCCGAAATCACCATCGGAGGACAGCACAGCCGGCATCATGTCAAACGGTATTCCAAGACGCTCGAGCAGTTGCTCGTCCCAGCTGAGAGTCTCCAGATTGAAAAGCATGGTGCGCGACGCGTTGCTGGGCTCAGTGCAATGCTTCTTGCCGCCGGTGAGATTCCAGATAAGCCAGGTGTCGATGGTGCCGAAGAGGAGCTTGCCCGAGTCAGCCAGGGCAGCGGCTTCCGGCACATTGTCCAGAATCCACTTTATCTTCGGTCCTGAGAAATACGCATCCGGAACAAGCCCTGTTTTCCGCCGAAAAAGGTCCGACTCGTTGCGCAGCCGATTGGACAGCTCCTGGGTGCGGCGGCACTGCCAGACGATAGCCGGGTAAACAGGCTTACCTGTGGTGCAGTCCCAGACTACAGTTGTCTCTCTCTGATTCGTAATGCCGATGCAGGCAATACTGCTGCCATCCGTCCCGGCTTTTTCCAGGCATTGCGAAATGCAGTCGAGCTGCGTAGAAAGGATCTCCATAGGATCATGCTCTACCCAGCCCGGTTTTGGAAAATGCTGGGAGAATTCCTTTTGCGCCAGCGCCAGTGTATCTCCATTTCTGTCGAAAAGAATGGCGCGGCAACTCGTGGTGCCTTGATCGAGACTGAGAATGTAACGGCTCATTTGCGCGGACGCCTCTAGCACTTGTAACGGAAGGTTCGGCCAACCGTGGTGGCAGCCAGCATTTCCTCTGCCGTGAAGCCAATCACGGCTGGCAGCGTTGGCCCATATTCTGTAAATGGTAGCAGGCGCCCGACCCCTTGTTTTCTCAACCAAAAAGCATCAAGTGGTGGCGGAGAACCTCGGGCGGCTGGCTGAGGGCGAAGACGAGAAGTTCGCTCCGGTAGGGCCTGGCGCCTGTCAGAAAGTCAGAGATTGGGAGCGCGGCTTGCTCAGACTTCTCGCCAAAGCCCAGACTCAGGCAAATGCTGACGGCAGCGTCGTGAGTCATGCGCTCTTCCTTCCAGGAGCCGTGCTGCTGGATGACTTCTGCCGCTGAAGGCTCGGGAAAGAGGAGATCGGCTTCTCCCAGACTCTCAAAGAGAAAATCCATCAACCAGGCAGGAGGATTTTCGCTTGCTTGATCTAGCCCAGCAAGGTGCAGGCTGATGCAGGTCAGCTCCTTGAGCGCTCGCTCAAGACTCCAGCCAGGAATGCCTGCCTCACAGACGGCGGCTACCTCGCCACCAAAGTCGCCAGCCAGCCCGTGTTCTATCAGGGCATCAACTTGTTTCTTGCAATAAGACTGCAAAGCATGGCAATAGAAGAGGGCCCGCCGGACAGCATCTTCCTGGTCGGAGGGCTGGAGCCGCTCGATGTGCCGGGAAGTCTCCGCCGGTGTTCCCAGTCCAGGTACGTTATCCACGTTTTTCTTCCTGAGAAAGTGACATTTCATACTCTACAACTTCAAGGACTACTAGTGTTAGCCAGAAACCTGACTATTTCAGTGAGGGCACGCGCATAAGCCTCGACAGCCTCGCTTATCAAGTGTGTCTCTTTGTTCTGCGCCTCGCCCAACGAGCGACTTTCTGCCTGAGAGAAAGAGCCCTCCTCCGCCTGTCCTCCGTCGTCTGCCTGCCAGAGCGTCTTGGACTCTGAGTCCTCATTGTCGGCCGACGCTCTTGTTAGCTTAGCCTGCAAGCGCAGATATCCTCCAGGATTGGGAAGATGCACGAAGAGCACAGCGCGGAACCGGGGATTGCTTCCCCAGGACTGGAGGCTGCGATAATATATCTCGTTGCACACAAAAGTACCGGCGTGATTTGAAATCTCGCAGGCGAATCCATTTGCCTGCAGATGCCTGGATAACTGCCTGAGATTAACCTTAGTCCTCAGCGCCTCTGGTCCATCCTGCAGGATGTACTCTTCTTGCCATTGATGCCCCTGGTTGTCGGGGATCCTGTATTCTTGCACATTGAGAGCGAATCGCTCAAGACTTATCTGGTCACGCTTGTCGGCAAGCCCGCTGAGAAGCAAAATGAGTTCGTTGCCTTTGGCGCCTCGTGCTGATTTCTCCAGGGTCTTCCAGGCATCCAGGCAGCAGGTGGGTAAGACAACGCTGGAAACAGGCATCCTATTGCCGCTACCCGCCAGCTCAATGCTCTTAGGCAAACTCAAGACAGCCTGCTGGCTTGGATTGACAGCCGCTTTGTCGAAAGGCTCAAATCCAGCTATCAAGCAGTGCAATCGTCTGGTTTCAGTCATCTGGGTTGGAGCTATCGTGTGCATCCGAGCGCATTTCCGGCACCTCACGGCTTGCGGGACCTTCTCTTTGATTCTTGTGGCTGCGGCTTGCCAGCCAGCTTCTGGCTGCGTGGGCTGTGAGGGTTACCAGAGCAAATATGACAAGAAGAATGATACCGGCAAGGCAAGCAGGCAAAACCGTCCAGAAGTTCGTGCCAATAATGGCCCCTAGAATACATGCCGTCCCCCCGAAAAACAGCCCGAAGAGCAAGGTCCCCCGCAAGGAAATTGGCATCTGCCAGCGACGGCGGAGCCAGGCGCTTATGATGACTGCCGATTGGAATTTCCCAGGTTGCAAGCCCATGGAGCCCTCGCAATTGTCAAGCTTGCCCTGCGCTCCTTTGCATTCTCAACTCCAGCTGATTTGATGCAAAAAATCTTTTCTGGACCAGAGGCGACGGGAAAGTCCTGCCAAATAAATTTCCCCGATCGTGTAAAATGGAAACCCTGTGATGCCGAAGTGGCGAAATGGCAGACGCAGCTGACTCAAAATCAGCCGCCCCCAAAGGGCGTGTCGGTTCGACTCCGACCTTCGGCAGAAGTTTCTCAAGAATAATGAAACCTGATTGACAGGTTGCCAGATACGGTATTTGCCAGCCTTGAGCGTATTCATGGGCTGGCAGACATGTTTTAAAGAAAGAATCCCATTCAAAGATAACTGGCTTGAGAGCTGGCAAGTTATTGCCGAAAGTGTCTTGACGTTGGTTGAAATGCTGGTCCGGTGTATTTGTTGAACCCTAACGCGGCCAAGACTCACTCACCATAGTTGAGCTTGCTTGCGTCAGGGCGACTGATTGTACCTGGTATGATATCAGGCTACTGAAATGAAACTTTCTGGATGCCTATAACAAGTCACATGGACTCGCCTTTGTTACAGTCGGGCAAGTACCGTGGTGGCGGCAGGATGGGGATGGCTTCTGCGGACGGTTGTGCAGCAAAGACAGAAGGACATGAAAGCAAACAACAAGTTCGACTTCTCCTGGGCCATCGATGTGGCGCCCGACAGTATATTCGTAGTCGAGCGCTCAGGGACAATTGTCTTCGCCAACGCTCAGGCGGCAGCCTGTTTTGGCTATGAGCCTGGCGAACTGACAGGCAAAACGATAGAAGAGCTGGTTCCCCAGGCTTATCGTGCTAACCACGAGAAACTGCGCAGCGATTATATGGAAAACCCGCGTTCGCGCCCTATGGGAACAGGTATACGCTGTCTGGCGCTGCGCAAAGATGGAACAGAGTTTCCAGTTGATGTCATGCTCAACTATAAAGAGCAAGACGGGAAGCTCTTTGTGATTTGCATCGCACGCGATATCACCTCGCTCAGGTCCATCTATAAAGAGCTCTCCAGAGCAGAGCAAAGGGTGAGTGCCATTCTCGATAAAGCTCATGATGCATTCGTGGCTGCAGACAGACACGGAAAAATCACTGAGTGGAACAGCGCCGCTGAGACTATGTTCGGGCTGTCCCAAGAAGAAGCAGTCGGACAGTTGCTGACAGAGACAATCATTCCGCCCCGGTACAGACAGGCGCACAGCCATGGCTTCTCACGCTTTCTCGAGCAAGCCGGGGGATACACGTTGAGCAGGCGTATTGAGGTCTCTGCCTTGCATCGTGACGGGCATGAGTTTGCAATCGAGCTGGGGCTGTTTTCGGTGGACACTGAAGAGGGAAGATCTGCCTGCGCTTTCATCCGTGATATATCCGAGCGCAAGGAATCAGAGTCCAGACTGAAAGAGTTTTATTCGATCGTATCTCATGAATTACGAGCCCCGCTGACAGCCATTCGGGGCAGCCTGGGGCTTGTCGAAGGCGGGGTAACCGGGCAACTTCCCGAGGAAGCAAAGGATCTTCTCGGAATGGCCAGAACCAGCTGCGACAGGCTGATCGGACTCATCAACGACATACTCGATCTAGGAAAAATTGAAGCCGGCAAGCTGGAACTTCATCTTGAGCCAGTCAGTCCAGGCTTTCTTGTCGAGAGCGCGCTTGGTGAGATTGCCGTACTTGCCCAGCAAGCTTCCGTGGAAATTTTGAGTAACGTCCAGGCTGACAGACTGGTTGTTGTAGACAGCAATCGCATTGTCCAGGTCTTGCTCAATCTGCTTTCTAACGCCATCAAGTTCTCGCCACAAGGCTCAAAAGTAAATTTGGAGGTTGTTTGTCTGCCCGGAGACCGGCTTCGCTTCTCAGTAACCGATCAAGGTCCAGGCATACCGGATACTCAGCTGGGCAAACTCTTTGGAAAGTTTGAGCAGGTTGGCACTCCCGATATCAGACAAACTGGCGGTACCGGGCTCGGACTATCCATCTCCAAAGAGATAGTCCAAAAGCACAAAGGCGCAATCGGAGTTGACAGCCAAGCTGGGGCAGGCAGCACATTTTGGTTCGAGCTGCCTGCCTCATAGACCCTTAAGAATGGCTTTTGGGCTCATCACCCGGCTTTTTTGACCGGAGGTTTTTTGGCAGCGGCGTTGTCTCCGTCGCCCCAACCACCGCCACTTGGTGTCGTGGTGTCCAGTGCCGTAGCTGAAGGTTTGACGCCGACTGCATCCCAGCTGCCCTGTAACTTCGGTATCAGATCGGAGTGTCCGAGAGCCTTCGCTTGTTCAATCGTATGATAGGCGAACTGAGAGAAGCTCGGGTTGCTGCCGGCGGCTTTGCGAGCGGCAAACCAGATCTTTCCGGGGGTATCCCAGGCATTTCCACCGACATCGATAGCGAACTGGGCAAATGCTTTATTGGGGATACCGGAGTTGTAGTGGACACCGCCGTTGTCGCCTGAGGTCTTATAATAGTCCTTCATGTGCGCAGGCTGTGGATCTTTACCTAGCTGGGGATCGTCATAGGCAGTACCTGGATTGCGCATGTCACGCAGAGCTCTTCCTTTGACGGTTTCCTTCCAGATACCGTCGCCCACCAGCCAGTCGGCTTTAGCGGAACTCTGTCCCTTAGAATATTGCTTGATCAGCTCGCCATATACGTCCGAGAGACTCTCGTTCAAAGCCCCGGACTGTCCGCGGTAGCGCAACCCGGATTCCATCTCGGTGACACCGTGGGTGATTTCATGGCCGGCAACATCGAGAAGCATGAAAGTCTTGAAGGGGCTGTTCGGTCCCGGGCGACCATAAGTCATCTGAGAGCCGTTCCAGAAAGCGTTCTCGTAATTTTCACCGTAATTGACCGTCGAAACCAGTTTCATGCCTTTTGCATCAATCGAGTTTCGACCGTATTCTTTTTGATAAAAGTCCCGGATAAACCCCGTATAGTCGTAAGCATTATTCACTTCGGCGCTGGATGTCGGCTTCTCACCTTCAAAGCGTGCCTTTTTTCCAGGAAGAGATTCCGAACCCTCCGCATCGTAGACTTCACGGGCTCCGTGATAGTCCTGTCCGGCTCTCGGGCGGAAGGCAGCATGCTTACTCTGCCCATCGAGTGTGTGCTGATATGTCTTGAGGAAGTCCGGGTTGCCCGGGTTGCGCCGTGCCAGTTCTTCCAGGAGGTATGGCGGGATCACGCCGTATGACTCGGGCGTGAATTGTGGAACCGGCTTTGTGATGCCGATGGTATTGGCGAATCTCGATCCCATCTGTCCGACATTCTCGTAGAAGTTAGCTTTCGCCGTGACGAATCCGGCCATGGATTTTGAGGCCAGGGCAGCTTCCGTTGCACTGGCGCCGATTTTGTAGCCGCCTGCGGCGATGGCTGAATTGACCAGGAAAGCCCCGCCGGCATCGCCGATTTGCATGGCTGCCGTATTGAGCTCGCCCATGGTTTTGGCGTTACCCGCCTCCTTGTATGCATGCATTATCGGCTCGGCAGCTTTATATGTGAAATAGCCCCCTATGGCCAGCCCGGCGACTTTGCCAGCCATGCCGCCTTCAGGCAGAACAGTCTTGAGTACGACAGCCATGCCAGCTCCCATGCCCAGCGTGCCCAGAGTCTCCATCGGATGTTTGACGTCATAAACAACGGCATTGACTATGCCCTCAGGCACATGACCGATTCCTTTGGCGGTGACCAAACCATAGCGCGCGACTGCGCTGTCCGGCGCAGCGGTGTTGTCCTGCTTTGCCTTGGATTCGGATATCATCATCTCGTCAGCTACTCTATTGATAAGAGAGTCTGCTGTCTCAGCGGCTCCTTTTACTCCTGAATCCTTAGTATCGCGTTGGAGATCCGTAGGTTTGTCTTGCATGGTTAATTCCCCGCCACTCGTTAACAGCTTCGCCCGAAACAGCCGCTGTGCCCTGTCCTTGTCTGCTGTAACAAGAATCTTTACACCGGTCACTGTAATACGGATTTCATCTTGTGTCTATTCGTGGGAATTCGATCTACGTGCGGTAAATACGTAGGCGGGGCATTAGCTTGTGCTAATGACAATCCCTCACCGGTGCTTAAATACAGGAGTGGCGCTTACGTCTGACGCTTGCCTGGAGTTGACCACAACACATAAGCGAGGCTGTTTCCCGGCTCATAAACTTTTGGCTGTCTGTCTTTTGCAGGCAGATCGCAAGAGCAAGCAAAGCCTTCAGCCCGGCAGCTTTCTTGTGCCGAGCCACCGTCAGGAAGACTTCCACTTCAACAGCCGATGTTCGACTTGTTCGATGGCTGCAGTCAGCGCCAGGGCGATCAATATAAGTGCAATTACTCCGCAAAAAACGGTGGCCATGTCGTACAGCCCGGAAGCTTTGACGATCATATAACCGAGACCTTCTTCAGCCGAGATGAATTCACCAATGAAAGCTCCCAGAAGGGCCAGCCCTATGTTGAGTTTCATGGCGTTGATCACCCAGATAAGCGACGAAGGGACGACAACCAGGGTAAATGTTTTCCACCTCGATGCTCCGACAACCAGCATCAGGCGCAGGAATCTCGGCTCGACCGACATGGCGCCCTGGTAACTCTGCACGATGGCGACAGCTACGGTAGAAAGAAATGCCAGCATTATCTTGGATAATATTCCGATCCCGAACCAGGAAATCAAGATCGGTGCCAGGGCAAAGACAGGCACTGTTGCCAGCGCCGTGATGTAAGGCCTGGCTATCCGAGCAATCAGGCGCGAGTACCAAAGAGACAGTCCGAACATAGCACCGCAAGTGGTGCCAATGACAAAGCCGATAACAGCCTCCATAACCGTAACGCAAGAGTTATGAAACAACTCGCCGGAGGATATAAGACGCACCAGAGCCAAATAGACTTTCTCCGGACTGGAGAATATGAATTGCCTCTGTGGATCTGCGGCAGTATAGAAATACCAGGCTGCAATCATAGCCAGAAGCGGCAGCAAATAGAGCGACCACTGCAAGAGTCGCGAGATTGCCGGGCGGAAGATCAACATCTTGCCCCCTCTATCACGGATTTGAGCTGAGACCAGACTTGCCGATAATGCTCGGCAAACTCAGGCATGCCGCGCGCGTTTTCGGGCTGACACCGGTCATCGCTTTTGCAGATAGAAAGTTCGTTGCCGAGGCGCCCGGCATCCATAATCACCAGCCGATCGCCCATGGCGACAGCCTCTTCGATATCGTGCGTAACAAGGATTGCACCTTTGTTCTCACCTTTTACCAGTTGATGGAATTCGCCTTCCAGGCGCAGTTTGGTGTAATAGTCGAGCGCGGAAAACGGCTCGTCCAGCAAAAGCAAATCCGGGTCAAACATCAACGCCTGTATAATGCTCGCTCTCTGGCGCATGCCTCCTGAAAGCTGTGACGGGTACTGCTTCAGAATCTGCCTATCCAGGTGAAATGTCTTCAGATAGGCAGCAATTCGCTCCTGAGTGCCCTCCTTAGATGAATTCCCACCGATATCATCGGCGAGCCGAAGATTGCCCTCTATTGTGCGCCAGGGAAGAAGAGCGTCATTCTGGAAGATGTAGCCAATGGGTTGCCGGACCGCAGCCGCCCTTGAATTGAGGATCTCGATTTTACCTGCCTCCGGTTTGAGGAGCCCGGCAATGAGATTGAGCAGCGTTGTCTTGCCGCAACCGCTGGCACCGAGAATGCAGACAATCTCGCCTCTGAAAACGGACAGCTGAAGATTGTCGATGAGCGCCAACGAAGATGGGCTTGCTGTGCCTGCCGACCTGAAGGCGAAGTGCAGCCCTTCAATTGAAAGCAGCGGCCCGTCCCGACCTGATTGACTGTTCATTTTTTGTGCACTGAGGGAGTGCTGAGTCCGGTTACAGCCCGGGAGGCCTTATCAGCGAAGCGCATATCGACATTCTCAGCGAAGCTTCCTGCGCTTTTGAGATCGCCAATCTCTTTGCGCAACCCGATAGCCTGATTCCAGGCGTTTTCCGTGAGCACAGGCGATCGGGGGATGGTTCCTTGCGCGATGAGGCGCCTTAGAGCTTGCCGAACGACCGGCTCGGATACTTCCTTGAATTCGGAGCAAGCCAGGCTGACCGTTCCTTCAAAGTTATTCTGGATATAAATCATGGCTCTGGTGATGGCGTTGACGGCCTTTTGTATGTCATCAGGATTTTTCTTCAGGAAGTCATCAGACACTGTGAGCCCCGTGAAGGCGAAATCGCCAAGGACACTGGCCGGGCAATAGACAATATGCGCGCCTTCTTGGTTGGCGACAGACACTATCGGCTCGATTTCGAGCGCCATATCCGCCTGATTGGCTTTCAGCAAAGCCAGCAACGTGCCAAAGGCTCCCTGCACAATCCTGGCGTCGACCTGTTTGCCGCTGTTCTGCAAGATTTTTTTCATCACGGCATAGCTTGTCGAAGGAGCCGTGTAAGTGGCTATGCGATATCCTTTGAAGCCTGAGGGTTCGGCGATTTTCTTTATGTCTTTGGCAAACGTCACTACCCAGAAAGGCACGCCTCTGACAATCCCGGCTACGACCTTACCTCCCTGCCCTCGTTCTCTGGCTATGGCAGCAAATGTCGGATCTGAGACGCCGAACTGCGCGTTGCCTGTGACGACCGCGGTAAATGTTTTCTCGTCACCACCTGTGCTGACGAGCTTTACATCAAGCCCTTGCTCCTTGAAATAGCCGTTTCTGACGGCGACATAAAGGGGCATATAGAGAAATACGTGCCCGAACTGAGCGATGGTGATCGGCTTGAGCTTTGGCGCAGGTTGCGCCCAGACAGAAGGCACAGACGCAAGCAAAAGGACAAATAAAACCGGCAGAATTGATGTGACCCTTGGCATCACAGCCCCTTTCTAGAGAAAGCCCTTTCAAAAATGATTGCATATGATCCTCTTGCCCGATTGGAGATCTCTCTCATGGCTGAGATCCCCTTGGAGCAATAGCTGCTAGTATTTGCCGCATATTAATCCTGGTTTCCTTAAAGCAGGGATGTTTGAAAGAAAAGATATATTCGTGTCCAGGTAATTTTTGGGGGTATCTAAATCAACGTGCAGATCCAGGAACAGCCGAAGAGGATGTGGTTTGTCGTCGAATTTGAAGTGGAAGTCCGCCATGAGGAAATGGCAGGCTGGCTGATGATGCAACTTGGCGCCAACGGGTGCGAAGTCTCTCCGTCCGAGGATCCAAATGTCTTGCTCAAGGCGACTTTTGAGGGGCTCAACGCCGGACCGCCTGATCTGGTGCAAATAAATGCTGCTCTCGATGAGTATGGTTTGAGCAAGAGCATAGCTACTTTGCGCGTCAAACCTCTGGAGGAAGAGGACTGGCTGTCCAAATGGAAAGCCGGATTCGAGCCCTTTGCGCTCGGGGACAGTTTCCTGGTCTGCCCACCCTGGGCGCAAGACACGCTGGATGAGCAGCTTGCCGCCTCGCGCCAGCTGATTTTAATCGAACCAGGACTGGCTTTCGGGACAGGCTTTCACGCCACGACGCAATTCTGCCTCCTCTGTCTGGAAACATTTCCCGGAAAAGCCAGAGTGCTGGATGTCGGTACAGGCAGCGGCATTCTGGCAATCGGCTACGCACTCCTCAACCCGGACAGCGAGATTATCGCCCTGGAAACCGACCCGGTTGCCTGCCGTGTTGCCTCAGAGAACTTTGAGCTTAATAAAGTAAGCCACCGCATAAAGCTCATCGAAGGCAGCACACAGGGCCTGCTCCAGGCGCCGGCTGCCGGGAAATTTGATTTGATTCTCTCCAATCTCACCTGCGAGGATATTGCAGCCCTCTTGCCAGATTATATGGAGCTGACAGGGTCAGGCGGCAGCTTGATTTTTGCTGGAGTCCTTACAGAAAAGCTGCCCCAGCTCAAGCGCGCCTTGTCCGATTACCCCCTGCTGATTACCCGCGAGGAATCAGGGACAATGTGGACCGGGCTGGTTGTCAGCAAACCCTGACGGAATGAGCTATAATACTCGCTTGGGGCTAGTCCCTAATTGAACCCTGACAAATTGCCGACCTTGAGCTTGTCACCCATATTCATGGGGGCGTTTAGATTCGACAGGGCTGTAGGGTCATAAGTTGCAGGTCGAGGTTGTTCGGAACCTCGTAAAACACCGGGCAAACAAACAAATGCCAAAAACAATGTTGTGGCATTCCCTGGCGCTCTCCGCGCCGTCGCCTAACTTAACTTAGGCTTGGGACTCGATTGGTAGCTTGACTACCCGCCGCCAATCGAGCAAACATGGTAGTTGCTCTCCGGCAAAGTTAGCGGATGCTAGCCGGAACTAAGACATAACCGCGACCCCGGCTGGCCGTTCGGGCCGCTCCAGCGGTTCTGGAGAAATTCCGAACTAAGCCTGTAGTAACTTATTTCTCGACTTCTTTGGACGCGAGTGCGATTCTCGCCGCCTCCACCATTTACTTTTAGAACAGTGTTCAAACGGTCGTAGGGAAACACTTTCGAGCATTCTCAACAAAGAGGATGGTTGTACGTGTGACCCCTTTTGTGGCCCGTCAAAATCTTTTTGGGAACCGAAATCACCCAGTTTTCGCTCGGGTTTTTAGGTGAGTAGTTCGGGTCCCGACATTTTTTTGGGGAAAATCCCCGCTAAGCTATTTGACAAGTCGATTTTGGGATTTTCTTCCCGCTAAGGTGCTTGGCAATGACTAATAAAGTCCAGACATAGCAGCGTAAGCCTCTATGTCCTCTTCGTCGGCAATCTCAATTTCGGTGGCGGAGCGCAGCGGACGCAGCTGATCCAACGAGTATTGCTGCCCGTCTTCGAAGCTATAGTGTCCAACAAGATTCAGATGTTCATGCCCAAGAGGTCCGATATGCTGCCGGATCTCAGGCGGGAGTTCACTGCCTCGGCGACAATACTCTTCAATTGCGCCGGGCAGATAAACGCTATTCCAGGCACCCACGGCTAATACCAGCAAGCCCAGGCAACTTGCTCGATTGCATTGGTCTTCGAACTTGCGGTCCCAGAATTCGCCTCTGCGGCCAAAGAAGAGAACTTTTCGAACAGCGTTTACGTGCTCGCCTTTGTTAAGACCGATCATTGTTCGGCGGCGCATCAGCGGGTCTTGAAGCCAGGTCAGAAGAAAAATAGTGCTCTCGATTTTGCCCATTTCGGCAAGTGCTTTGGCGAGTTGATTTTGGTTCGGATAGGCAGCCAGCTTGCGCATAAGCAAGGAGGCTGAAGTTGTTCCATGGCGAATTGAGGCCGCTGCCCTCAGAATTTCACCCCAGTTGTCCTCGATAAGCCGAGTGTCTATACGGTCTTTGATAAGAGAGTTGACTTTACCGTAGTCATCGATTGGCCCAATCGAAAAGAGCTTAAGCTTGAACAAGTCTCGGATTCGGGGCGCAAACTTATAGCCCAGTAAAGCGGTAAGAGCAAAGACGTGGTCTGTAAATCCAGCCGTATCAGTGTAATGCTCCTTGATATTCAGATCTGTTTCATGATTTTCGAGAGCATCAATAACGTGAAGAGCCTCGCGGTCATTGGTGCTGATCACCTTGTGCGCGAATGGTAGGCCAATATCTGCCACGTGATTGTAAATCGTAACGCCGCGCCCAGTGCCAAAGTAGCGCGCATTTCTATCAGCGTGCGCAGCTTGTACGATCACCGTCGTTTCGCTGACAGGTCGGTCCCACAATCGAGATTAACGGACTCGTCATAACATCTACAATGTTCCTAACCAAGCATCAAGTGCTATCGAGACTACATCCTCAGCGTCTAAGATATAAGCATGAATCCCTTCCTCGACAGCGTTCTAAAGACCAGGCGTGTCAGATCCCCCCAGGGAGGCGAGCGCGAGTTAGGGTCAGAAATTTCCCTGGATGAGGGTTACTTACTCCAGGAAGCAATTCAGTTAACACAAGCAGTGACGACCTTAGAGATCGGGCTCTGGTACGGTGTATCTACTCTGTTTATCTGCGAGGCAATCTCTGGCAAGCCAGGGGCTCACCACATAGTCATGGACCCAAACCAATTCCGCGACTGCGACGGCATCGGTCTGAACAACGTAAAAGAAGCAGGATACGAGAACATCGTCGAGTTTTATGGCCAATCTTCACACATTGTGCTTCCTCAGCTCGAGCTCAAAGGTGTCAAGGTGGACTTCGCCTTCGTAGACGCATCCCATCTTTTTGACTACACACTCCTTGAATTCTTCTATATCGACAGGATATTGCGTACTGGCGGCATTATCGCCTTCGATGATGCCTCAATGCCCGGAGTGCAAAAAGTGATTCGCTTCATTATCACCAACCGTTGCTATAAAGTGGTGCAGTGCATACCTGCAAGCGCAAGCTGGAAGCAGATGGCTAAGCACAGACTCCTAAAGGAAGTAAGCCGTATCTGCCCGCCGCTCAAGCAATTGATCAGGCCGGAGCTACGAGAGCCTGATATCGACCGAGGTTTCATACCAGGTGCCCGATACGTAGCCCTGAGAAAGGAAGCTGATGACTCTGAAGACACACGACCATGGCACTTCTATCACGACTTTTAGCCCCACTCCTGGCGTTCAATCTGCCACCGGCTCAACAACTCACTCCGTTGTCATTGACACGTTTGCAGCAGCTCAACGAAGTTAATGACGGTGCCCAAAGAGGAGCCAATCAGCGTTGACTACGCGGTAGTTAAGCCGATCCAGGACAGCCAACCCGCTCCTTGTATCTACCCACCGCACGACTTGACTGGCTGCCAAGTAGCCTAGCGGGAATTTCCCCCCAAAAAATGTCGGGACCCGTAGTTGGTCAATGTGGCGCGATAGTTCGCGGTGTGTCTGACGCCAAGCCTTTTTGCGCTGGGTAGGAACCGTTGGCTAGGCAAGCCAACGGAGTCCTCATTGCTCAGCCGGCGACTCCTGGATGCGACTAAAGAGGCAGCGCTCAGAAGGAAGACCCGGCAGATATTGCGACACGAGCCCTCTATTTCTTGCCGTAGTCTTTGCCATAGCGCATTTCCGGTCCCTCTTCCCCTCGATAATTACTGTATCTCCAGCCAACGCTCTGAGTAGAGGCAATCCCCTGGCGATCATCAAAGGGAATATCAGCTGAATAAAGCTGGCTGATTTTCCGTTCGCTCGCGCCCAAAAACCGGCTTGGGTCATACCAAGGGTTGGGAGCAGCAAGTTTTATGTCAATGCTAGTAAGCTCTCTATCGCCTCTTGGCACAACTTCGACCAACACATCCGGCAATCCAGAGGCCTTTCGGCTGTGGTGCTCATCGCCAAGCTTCACCATTTCCCGAACAAGCGCGAGTCTCTCCTTTGGATTGATCTTGTCCAGCTCTTGCGAGAGAGGAGTCCGAGCACCTTGCTCTGCCAAAGCAAACAATCCTTCAGCCTTCTGGTGGATTTCCCTATTGTCCATGGTGGCAATCCCCCATATCCCTTTAATACTGTACCCTCTTGCCACACGCTCTAACAATCCAACCGAAGAGGGTGTCTGATCTTGGCGCGACGATAGCGGAGAAGGATGAGTAAGGGGAGGGCCAATGGACGAGCAAGCACTAGAACTGGGGGTCCAAGCCTTGCTGCTGTTGGCTGAGCAGGCCAGTAGCAATTGGCCCGCCAGACGGAAGCCGCACGCAGCACCGGACACCAGCTGGCGGTGCTGCTGCAAGTGCAGTACATGCCCTTCCCCGACAGGCTAGAGGATACGTATTTGACGTATATTGTTCAAGCGGTGATGAGCGACACTATGAATTGCCGCTTGGCGACAATCAGTGTGAGTACCCCAGAAATGCTGTCGGGGCCTGAAGTGTAGAGAGGCGGCTACAACCAAATACGGGGCACCGCCATTCAAG
>JAHFBI010000323.1:4281-5641 GCA_023250095.1 Candidatus Melainabacteria bacterium | reverse complement strand
GGTGGCACAGGTTGCTGTCCAGGCGGATAGCCTTGAGCAGGCTGTTGTGGTGGCACAGGCTGCTGTCCACCCGGGGGATAACCCTGAACAGGCTGTTGCGGTGGAATCTGATAGCCCTGAGTCCATTGTTGCGGCGAAACAGGATATGCCGGTGCCAGGGGCTGAGGCGCAGATGGAGTTTGCAGGGAAGGGGGCGCAACGGGTTCCTCAAGACCGGGAGACGATCCGGCAGGGTCACTTCGTGGGGCTTTATCCCGCGCTGACAGGCACTCGATCATGGCATCGATTATCTTGCTTGGATCCGAATTGACAGCGCTCCAGAGTGGCTGCGCTGCGGGTCCTTCTCCGTCATACATGATCCACTCCGCCTTGCCTTTGCGCGGATCGAATTTGACAGAAATCACCACCGGCTCCTGGCGCCCTTCCGGTTGCCAGGGCAACTGGATATTGCGTCCAACCAGACGCTGGGCTTCGCACATCAGATTGAGCAAATCTTTCACATTGGGACGGGACGCCTGCTTGGGCAGGCGAATTGGCGCATTTTCTGAACGTTTCCAGTGTGATTGCATGGGAGAACCGAACACCTCAGCCTATATCAGTATATAGCCCCCTGGAAGGGTCTCACTACCGTCTTATAAATTGCGGAAGCCAGTGCCCTCCCAAGATGTTCCACGCCTGTGAGAAATCTAGTTAGGGTTCGGGAAGTTACGTGCGTGCGCAGGGGCAGAGGTAGCCAGCGGCATCTGTCGCCCGAGAAATAACTCTGTCAGGGACTCTCTCCTGTCACGCAGCCGTCACGCAGGCGTCTTAATTTGTCTTCCATCAGGGGTATTGCTTGCTGCGGAGGGGTGAGGAGCTATGTTGAAAGCATTATTTGCGGCAATGGCTGTCTGCTCGTTGATTGCTCTGCCTGCCCGTACACAAGACTTGCGCCCGGCAGGCATGGTCAAGCAGGCAAGCGTCAGCAGTGCACCTTTTGCCGGTACTTACCTGGCGCCTGGCAATTTCGCCCTCAGGCAGCAAAGCCTGAGCAGGCTGCCTAAGACGCGCCTGGACAGCTTCGTGGAGGAAGCACGCTCCGAGAAAGAGCATATTTATGGTGACGAAGGCATCGACGGTCCGCCGCCGTATGAGGGCTTCAATGTTGTCCATCGCATAAACAACGGTATCTTCGACGAGCGGGACGCCGGGCTTACTACAGGACACGGCAGTTATATGCCTGACGCCTGGGGCGACGACGAATTCCTGGCACCGCCTGGAGAATGGAGCCAGTCAGGCGCCAACGGGGGCAACCGCCGTTGCTCAGGCGGCGGGTCTTCAGCGCAAAGCAGCGGGGACTCCTGCGGAGCCGGGCAAGGAG
>JAHFBI010000323.1:0-4271 GCA_023250095.1 Candidatus Melainabacteria bacterium | reverse complement strand
TGTCGAGCCCCCTTACCAGATCGGTCCTGGCTGGGCGCCAGTCTATAACACGCACAACGGTCAGATCATGGGCTGGATGGCGCCAGGCGAGACTTACCAGCAGTTTTTCTCCGGTCAGTCAGGGCATTTGCTGCCAGGCTGGGAGCAAGAAGGGCAATATATTTTGCAGAACCAGCTGAGCGGACTGCCTGCAAGTCCCTGGGGGGATATGTAAGCCCAAGCACGCCAAATCTTGCTGGAGCACGGACAAGCCCTTCGACGATTTAGCCCATAGAAACCACAGTGTCTGGAAGCAGCAGAGCCTGCCGGGCAACGGAAGGGGATCTCTACGAACCTGTTTTACGCGCCTGATTATCCACCATAGCCCTTGCACGCGCATCCATCTCGGCTGCCTGCCTCTGACGCCCGGTGGCGCTCAGAAACCTGGCGTAACTCAGCATATATTCTGCTGCGACCGCCTGATTTTTCCGCGCATTGGTGATTGCATCCTTGAACAGCGGCTCGGCATCTGCGTTTCTGCCCGTATTCTGATATACGACAGCTAAGCTGTGTTCGCAGACGGACCTGCGCGACAGGTCGGGAGACTGCGCTTGGTCATTAGCTGCCAGGGCTCGCTTCAAAAACTTCTCTGCATCGGACAGCTGTCCGGAGGCACTGTATATGGTGCCCAACTCGCAGCACGCGGAGGCGATGCCAGACATGCTTGGAAAACTGGATTGCTCCCAGGCGGCAAGCGATTTCAGCTCACAGTTAGTGGCATCCTTGAGCTTCTGCTTGCGATGAGCAACGCATCCAAGCGTCAGCCAGGCTCTTGCTCTGGCATCGCTCTCATGCGGGAATTGCTCCATGAGCTTCAACCCGATGGTGCTGTATTTTTCCGCGCGGGCAAGTTCTTCTTCTTGAAGACAGCTATCTCCAGCATAAATCAAGGCCATGGCGGCCCGGCAATCATGCCTCTTGCTGGCATCGCCCAGCTGGTGGGCGATATGATCAAGCAAAGCATCGCCCTTGGGCGATTTTTGCTCCGAATCATACACTTTGATCAAACGGCACGCTGTCTGGATGTAACCAGGATCTTCTGCCCCGCCACATTTTTCTCTAATGGATAGTGCCTTCTCCAACCATTCTTGCGCCTGGCTCCAGTTGTGCTGATCTTGATATGTGACGGCAACATTTTCCAGTAGCTGTGCTCTTATCGGCGTGTCCCCTCCGGAGGCGCGGTCGAATCGTTTGAGAACCGCTTTGAATACGCCCTGAGCCTCTGCTGGTTTGCCCATGCGCGAATAAGCCATGCCCAGGGAGTTCAGGCAGGCAAATATGTGCCCTTCGCTGTCTGTGAATTTGCCAGCCTCATATAATTTTGTGGCCTTTATATAGGCTTGCGCCGCCTCTGCTGGTTTGTCGCCGGCAAGGCAGGAAAGTCCCAGCCCCTCGAGGGCTGCGGCGAGCTCTCGCACATCTGCCTGGGCTCTGGCTTTCTCGGCGGCAAAGAGGTACAGGCGTTGAGCCTCGGCATAGTCCCGGCGCTGACATGCCGCCTCGCCGGCGTGTCTGTAGCCCTCCGGTGCCATGAAGTTGGAGGCGCCGGACAGCACAGCATCAGGTGTCAGGCTGAGGACTATGCCTCTGTTCCTCACGTCTGCGTCCTTTTGCAGCAAAAAATGCTGGTAATCAAACTGTATTTGCCGCTTTCTGCCAGCCGAGCATCCTTGTTGGGCTGCTGAAAGAGCTTGCTTGTATAAGCTCTCCGCTTCCAGGCTTTGCTTACGGCGGGCCGCAATGGCAGCCAACCCTGACAGCGCTTCCAGCCTGGCGTCAGCAAGCGTTACTTCTTTAAAGCCGGCTGCCGGCAAACTTTTCGCGAGAGCTTCAAGGGCGGCTTTGTACGAGCTTTGCGCCTGGGCGTCATCGGACTGGGCCAGGTACACTCTGGAGAGGTCGTTCATGGTCAGAGGCAGGCGGGGATCGTCTTTGCCGAACGATTCTGCCTGCCTGAGGGCGTCTTTGTAGGACTTCTCCGCCTCAGGATATTTGTGGTCGCGATAAGCTTCAAATGCGACTTGCCTGAGGTTCTGCCATGCCTCGGCAGGGTCGGCCGATTCAAAAGGTGCCTGCCAGTGGCAAGACGTCAGAAGAAGCGCAGCCACCAGCTGCGGATACCATCGCAAGGAAGGAAGCATTCGTCGTGAGAGTCAGGTCACCGAGAAGCCGATATTCATCCAGCATATACGATCGGCGACAATTTGAGTGCAGGGCAGGCGAACGCCTGTCCGGTATCAGCAGTCCGCTTGCGAAGATGGTTCAAACCTGTTTGCAACCCCCTGAAAAACCGAGAGCAGGTCACGCCAATGACCTGCTCCTAACCCCGACAATCTTTATGCTGCTTTGCCCGCGCTCAGGCTATGCGTGCTGACTTCTTCTTCAATTCTGCAACCAGATCCTCTTGCCCCAGAAGATATCCGCGGCGAGCCTGATCATCGGCATAGGAAACAATCGACTCAGTCAGGTTGTTCAACATCGACAGCGGCACGAATTCGCTGATCTGATTGAGAAGCTGTTCCACGGCAACCCATTCTTCCGTATTGAGTGGAATAGCGTCATCCAACCGGGCGATGACTGTGTAGTTGCGGAGTTTGTCGGCCCTGGTGTTGTTCATTTGATTCACCTTGAAGAGAGTTTCCTGACAGCGCCGAATCCAAAGGCCATCTCATCCGAGTTGCCTGGCTGTTGCCCGTGGATTCTGTTTATTAGACTTCCGTTTGGGATATTTCCCCTACGCTTCTCTTATTCCCGGAAATTTTTCTTTTAACACACAAAATAGATGCCAAGCAGAAACGGGTTATTTGCAATACTTTTCTTTGTAGAGCTGTGCGACGAAAAGCTCTGCCTGCTGCCTGTCCACCACCTCTTGCAACCCCTGAGCCTCAGAGAGTTCTTCGAGAATCTCGCCCACCACAGGACCAGGTTTTAGGTTCAGAAGTCTCATGACATCAAGTCCATCTAGCAAGCGCTGATTTTTTTTCGTCCCTTCTAGATAGACGTAATAGTTTTCCAAAAGTTCGCGCAATTGCTTTTCAAGAAGGTCGCGACCCTCTTGCAGACCCGGTCCACAAGTAGCTCTAAAGTCGGACAGGGCCAACAAAATAAGCCCGGGAACTGCCTCGCCAACGCTTCGATAAAATCTGTGCACAGCTTTGTCAGTGGGTGTTCCTTGATGAAACAACTGTCCCGGCAGCAGATGCCAGCCAACGAGAGCGCCGATGAATCTTCCGAGCGGGCGGGCCCATTTCAAGCGCCTGGACACGGTCTCGCACATGAGCCCGCCTAGCTTGTCATGGCCGATAAAAGTGTGTCGACCACCTTCGACGATCACCCATGTTTCAGGCTTGCCAATGTCGTGCAGGAGGCCGGACAGCTTGACTGCAGCTAGTTTGGTCACCCCGTGACAGAGATCGAACAAAAGATCTTCTTTAGCTTGAGCGGGAAGTTCGCTCAGATTTGCTTCGCACTGCCTGAGCGTTTCTATGGAATGATCGAACAAGCCCAGATGATGATAACTGTTCGGCGTTACTTTGCGGCAAGAGGCAAGCTCAGGAAAGACTGCTTCGATGAGCCCAGACTCGCCCATCTGCCGAAAAGCTTCTCCGGATTTACTGGTCTCGAGAACTTTGAAAAGCTCATAAGAGATCCTCTCGGAAGCCACGTCAGGCAGGAGATGCGCATGCTGGGCGATCATCTGAGAAGTTACACCCTCAATGACAAAATCGAGCGCTGCGGCAAAGCGATATGCTCTCAGCAACCTGAGTGGATCTTCAATGAATGTGCTCTTGGAAACAGCCCTGACGATCCCCTGCCTGAGGTCAGCTATGCCACCAGTTAAATCCAGGACAGCATCAGGTTTGTCTGGGCTCCACACAAGGGCGTTGATCGTGAAGTCCCGCCGCAAAACATCTTCTTCGATCGTGGTGCTAAGACAGCCAGCAAAATCGAGGGAGACTTTGCCTTCGAGCACCACTCTTGCCGTGTCATTGATCTCATCGAGCAAGACGAAGTGGCCGCCGAGCCGCTCGGCAACAAGGCTGGCGAAGTCGCAGGCACTGGCTCCTGCCACGGCATAGTCAAAGTCCAGGCAAGACGAGGCGTTGCTCAGCCGCCCGCTCAAGGCATCTCTTATATAGCCTCCGACCAGATAGATATCGCAGCTGGACGCGGCGGCAAGCTCCAGAACAGCCCTGTTGGTTTTTTGCTTCAGGGGATGAAAGTCTTCTGGA
>JAHFBI010000322.1 GCA_023250095.1 Candidatus Melainabacteria bacterium | reverse complement strand
AGGAATGTTTTGGCCGATCTCGAAGATCTCTCGGGCACAAAGGAAGCTATGTTCGTCATGGTACTTTTGTCTTTGGCCGAGCTTCTGGAGGCTCGTGGCGATGCCGAGGAAGCTGCTGTCTTGCGTATGAAAGCCAGACCAATTCTTGAGTGGTATTCGTCCGAGCGCTTCCCAGTACTTGTCACTCACGACACGACTGAGCTATTGGAGATGCTTCTGGGTGTTGTCGGCGTCATATCGGCAAGCCAGAGTCGGGAGCAACTTATCCAGGATTGTCTGGAGGTCATATGCCTGGCAAAGGACTGGCAGGTGGGGGAGGCCTGGTTTCCAGATGGTGACGGTGCCCTGGTTTGCAAGCAATTCGTTGCCAACTCTCATCTCAATCTCGACAAATTCAAAGAGCACACTTTCGCCAGCCGTTTTATCGCCGGAGTGGGGCTGCCAGGCAGGGTTCTTTTGACGAAAACAGCCTACTGGTCGGAAGACCTCGCCCTCGACTTTCAGATAATTCGGGCAAAGAGCGCCCTGGAAGCCGGTTTGACTGCGGCAGCAGCTTTTCCTGTCTATGCTGGCTGCGAGCTGCTTTGTATTTTTGTTTTCTTCTTTAGAGAAGACAGACCGGTGGATCAGACGCCGCTATATATTCTGGACGAGCTTGGCGCCTGTATCGGAGCTGTCCTTGCTCGCCTTGGCACTGCCTGACCGGGTGTCCTTCGTCGGAGCGCCGGATCTAGTCGCGCCAGCGCTAAAAAATTGCGTTTCCTGCCTCTTCCGACAGTATTTGTCTTGGAAGTGAGCTGTGAGTGCCCGGTCTGGATTTGCTACGATGTCCTGGGTCCGCGCCGGTGAACAATAAGCAAGGGCACGTCCTGGCAAATGTACTGAAAGGCAGAATATTTCACCCATGGAGCATGACGTCATTATCCGCGGCGGCTGGCTGTATGATGGTCTTGGCACGCCTGCAGAAAGAGGCGATCTGGCAATTGATGGTGACACTATTGCCTCTATCGGTTGTCTTTCCGGACACCGCGGCAGGAGAGAAATTGATGCCGAGGGACTCAGCGTTGCCCCGGGCTTTATCAACATGCTCAGCTGGGCATGCGAGTCTCTTCTTGAAGATGGACGCAGCCTTAGCGACATCAAACAGGGCGTTACTCTGGAAGTGTTTGGCGAAGGCGTGTCCATGGGTCCCATGAACAGTCAAATGAAGGAGGATCGGCTCGAAAGACAGGGGGACATAAAATATTCAATTGCCTGGAGTGAGCTGTCAGAGTATCTGGATCATCTCGTCCGGCTGGGTGTGTCGTGCAATGTGGCTTCTTTTGTCGGGGCGACGACCGTGCGCACGAATGTGCTCGGGCGGACCAATCGGCAAGCCGGCACTGCCGAGTTGCAAGAAATGTGCCACCTCGTGCGGCAGGCTATGGCTCAAGGAGCGCTTGGCGTGGGCTCGGCGCTCATATATGCTCCAGCCTGTTATGCCTCGACGCAAGAGCTTGTTGCGCTGGCTTCCTCTGCCGCCGAATATGGTGGCATGTACATCAGCCACTTGCGCAGCGAGGGTGATGCCTTTCTGGAGGCGCTTGCTGAATTTCTGGAGATAGCCCGGCAATCCGGGGCTGCCTCGGAGATCTATCATTTGAAAGCAGCTGGGAAATCCAACTGGGACAAGCTGCCGCAAGCTATCGATTTGGTTGCTGGTGCTCGCGCGCAGGGGCTGCCGGTGACGGCCAATATGTATACATATACGGCTGCTTGCACCGGGCTCGACGCGGCCATGCCGCCCTGGGTGCAGGAAGGAGGGCACAAGCTGTGGCTGGCGCGCTTACAGGACAAAGACGTCCGCTGCCGCGTGGAAAGAGAAATGACAGTTGCCCAGGCTGGCTGGGAAAATGGCTTGATTCATGCCGGGGCTGAGAACATGACCCTGGTGGGCTTCAAGAGTCAGGCTCTCAAACCCTTGACGGGAAAAACCCTGGCGCAAGTTGCTCTTGCTCGCGGACAGTCGCCTGAGGCGACTGCTATAGATCTTGTCATAGAGGATGACAGTCCCGTGGACACGATATATGGCTGGATGTCTGAAGAGAATGTCAGGCTGGGGCTCAGCCAACCGTGGGTGAGCCTGGGATCCGACGGTGCCAGCCTTGCTCCTTCGGGAGTCTTCCTCAAATCAAGCGTTCATCCGCGCTCTTACGGCAACTTTGCTCGCTTTCTCGGCAAATATATCCGGGAGGAAAAATTGATGTCCCTGTCCGAGGGCATACGGCGCCTGACAGATCTGCCTGCTTCCAATTTGAAACTTGTGCGGCGAGGCAGACTGACACCTGGCTTTATCGCCGATATCACCGTCTTCGATCAAGATTCTGTCGGCGACCTGGCCACATTCGACGATCCGCATCAATTTGCCACCGGTGTGCGCCATGTATTTGTCAACGGCAGGGCTGTTCTGAGCGATGGACAGCCGACAGGGCAAAGACCCGGTGTCGTTGTCAGAGGTCCTGGCTGGCGCGGCAAGTAAGGTGTGGCTGTCTATTTGAACAGGGCTTTAAAGCCTATTTCGCGAGAAAGAGAAATCTTTTCTAGCTGGCGCAACTCTGCCCTTTCAATGATGCGCGTTAGCATATCTGTGTAAAAAACAGGCGGCTTCGAGTTCATCCAGAGATAGAACGATAGGGAGCCGGGCAAAGTATTTATCTCATTGAAATAAAGCGCGCCTGTGCCAAGATCGAGCATGAAGTCTATGCGTGCCACTCCAGAGCAGCCAAGAGCCATGAATGATCTGACGGCAAAGTCTTTAGCTTTCTCTTTAATTGTCGCGTCGAGATCTGCCGGGTCGATAATGCGTGTCAGTCCGGCCATGCCCAGAGAAAAGTTGCCAGTCTTCTTGCTGCCGCCACCGCGCAAATATTTGTCTTCATAGGTCAGCTCATCGCCAGAGGAAGAAACAGGAATTTCGACAACTGAGGCATGTGGCTGTACATCGTCTAGTACTGATACGTTTATTTCCAGCTTGTTGTCGAGGCAGGGCTCAATCATCGCCTGGCAGTCGAATTTGAGGGCTTGAACGAGCGCTGCATCAAGTTCGGCGGCATCTGAGACTTTTGCCACGCCGATGCTCGACCCCAGGTTAGCTGGTTTCACAAAGAGCGGGAAGCTGGAAAGCTCGGGGCGGCAGAGAATATCTGAGCGCACAGCCTCCAGGTTGGCGCCGAGATTGGCTTGTAATTGTTCGCGTGTGACGACGGCGGCGGGCAATACAGGTATGCCGTGGCTTTCCACAAGCTTCTTGCAATGGTATTTGCTCATGCCCAGTGCCGAGGCAAGCACTCCGCAGCCTGTGTAAGCCACCTCGGCCATTTCAAGCAAACCTTGCACGCAGCCGTCTTCACCATAGGTGCCGTGGAAAGCCACAAAAAATATGTCGACTGGAATAATGTCGGTAATGGACCGGGCGCTGGCACCGCTTTGCCTTTCCAGGGGGCGCAAAATCGTCAGCCCGCCAAGTTTCGGAACAGGCAGAAGCGTCACTTCCGCCACCGACTCCAGGGAGGCGGGCATCTTCTTGTAGAAATCCTTGCTCTCAAGAGCCTCGCCGCAATACCAGCGTCCGTCGGGAGCTACATAGACAGGCAGCGGGCGATATGCGACAACATCGAGTGCTTTGATCAGCTGCAGGGCGGAGATGATGGAAATCTCGTGCTCGACGGAACGTCCGCCGAACAATACTGCCACTGTTTTTCTCTCTTTGTTTTGGTTGAGCATTTGCCTTAAAACCTGGGGTCTGACTCAAAGAGGTCGGGCAGATCATTCTCGATGAGCAGGACATCTCCATCCAGGAGATAGTCATGCGCCAGAAAGGAGAAGGCTTCTTTCATGGTGGCAAATTGCTTGCGGCGCTCTGCCGGCAATCCTCCTTCTTCCAGTCCCTCGACAAGGGCCGTTTTGTTTGTGTCACCTACAACAACAACGAGATCGCAGACGGCAGCAGCCTGCCGTGCTGCCATTTGATTCTCCTTGTGTTGTCTTTCGCCCAGTTCGATCATGCCGGGAGTTACCAGCACGCGTCGCCCGTTTTTCATACCGGCGAGAACTTCCAGAGCGGCGGCAAAGCCTATTGGGTTGGAATTGTAAGCGTCGTTCAAACGCAAGATCTGCCCCTGCCTGACAGGCGCCGCGCCGTTGGCTCCGCCTGCCAGTGAGGCTATCTCGGCGCGCACAGGCTCGAGTCGGTTGGACTCCGGTTTGACATTGCGGATGGCTGCAATGACATATTCAGGGCAGCAACCAAGCGCGCAAGCCATGGAAAAACTGGCCAGTATATTGGATAACATCGGCTTGCCGACAAGCCGTGTGAAGCCGTTATACTCTTTGCCTTTCCAGTGGATGGAAAAATTCGTGCCCTTATCTGTCGCTACGATATCGGACATGAATGCGTCCAGAGGGCCCTTATCGGGATTCAGACCATAGAGAATTGTTGTCTTCCTTGCAAAATCGGCTGCCATTTTGCGCGAGTATTCGTTGTCTGCGTTGCAAACTAGCACGCCGTCGGCCGGCACGGCTTGCGCCAGCTCGGACTTGGCCTCGAAAACAGCCTGTTGTGTCCCGAAACGCTCCAGGTGCATCTCACCGACAGCCGTTATGATTGCAGCTTGCGGCGGCGTCAGGGAACACAGCTTTTTGATGGAGCCGCGGTTATACGCCCCCATCTCGATTACGGCGAACTTGTGTTGCGGCTTAATACGCTCGCGTATTTCTCTTGTTATGCCCATGTAAGTGTTGATACTTTTGGGCGGATAGAAGGTGGGGCTGACACTATCGAGAACGGCGCCTAGGATCGCCTTGGTGCTGGTTTTGCCGTAACTGCCTGTTATGCCGATAACCAGGGGATTGACGCGCTTGAGAATTACCCTGGCCTCTTTGGCAAAACTTTCTTGCAACTTGAGCTCTGATGGCATGAGCAGGTCGTTAGCTATGACCAGCCACGCAGCCTGGGTCTGGATGAGGGCAATTTGCAAAAGCCAGAAGACAGACGGAGCCATATCCCCGGCACAGGCCAGGGTCGAGGCACCAGCGAGCGCCAGGACGCCTGCATAAAGACACAGAGACAGATCGAAAATACGCCTGGCCCGTTCGGTCATTTTCAAAGTGACCTTACCGGTGGTGCAAGGATCCCCTTCACTCCTGGTGATCCAGTAGAGGAAAAGAGCGGTAGCACCGCTCAATAAGGCGGACACATACGGATAAGAACTCTGGCACAAACTGACGGCGAGGGCGGTTACAGCAACTGAGATAGTGCCGCGGCGATCGAAGGCTTTGCGTTGAAAAAACCAGTGCCGGAAGCGAGTGCCGTTGTATTCTTCCTGCTGGAAAAATTGCAAGTAGCGCAGGCTGCGTCCCCGGAAGAAAAGCAGGCTGCCGACAGCGGTCATGAGTATGGAGAGCAAGCAGGCAGGGTTGGAGTCAAACACTTGTGGCTACTCCCGACTTTGCCGGCTCGCTTGAGGGAGGCAAGCTCGATAGAAAATGCAAGATATGATAAGCGCATAGATGCGCCCCTTCGTCAGAAAAAGGGAAGTGATCCTTGCCAGGTAGAACGAGCAGCCTGGAACTGCCAATCAGGTCGTGGAGCCGCTGGGCAATGGACAGGGGA
>JAHFBI010000037.1 GCA_023250095.1 Candidatus Melainabacteria bacterium | reverse complement strand
ACTGGTTGTTTGCTCCAGCCAGCCCAATCAAATTGCCTGGGAATCAAAAGAGTATCCCAACGGAGTTTTTACGCATTATCTCATCGAGGGGCTCAGGCAAAAAGGCAAGGACACGACTCTCGGGGAGGCCTTTACGTTCATGCAGTCCAAGGTTCAGGACGAAGTACTGCGCGACAGGGGGGAGTTGCAAACTCCCGTACTCAAATCCAAATGGGAAGGTAAGGGTCTTGCGCTTGCTATCCTTCCTGCCGAACCGAGAACTGGACTTCTGGGGGCAGGCACAGAAAGTTTGAGTGAAGGCTCTCCGCTGCAAACCTTGCCGCCCGGGCGTGACCAGTCTGTCAGTCCCTCGAGTTCGGAGCCTGCAGCCAGGAGCAAAAGGGCCGATCCCCGGGACGGCATTGCCGGTACATGGGAGTCCAACTGGGGACCCACTACATTCATTCACAAAGCAATTGAAGACGATCTTCCTGTTTCGGTCACTGGCTACTGGCAGCAGAGCGCCAAGCATCGTGGCATCTTCAAGAGTGGCACATATGATCCTGTCAAGGGAATCGTCAACGCCTCATATTATCAAGGGTGGAATTTCATGCACGGCAAGGCCAGACTACAGCTCATGCCTGACGGCACGTTAAAGGGAGAGGCGGTCCATCTTGGCTTTGCCTGGCACTTCCCGTGGCTGTTGTGGCGTGCTGGCAGCCGGGTGGTGCCATAGTTGCTCTTTCATGCTTGAGGCGAGGGCAAGTCAGAAAGAAATGGGCAGACGCCATGAGACGTCAGTAGTGTGGCGTATTATGGTCACTCAGTTCCCTGACAGGAGAGGCGAGGCTGGCGTTTCTGCCGAAAGAGCATCTGAGCGCTTGCGGCGATACAGTCCTGCTCCGGTGATGCCGCCGGCAGCCGAAGCAAGTGTTGTGCTGCCAGCGATGACCAAGGCAGAGATGAGAGCTTGCGGGGTCAAGTCAGGTGAGATGAGAGAAGCCGTCAAACCTCGAGCAAAGACGGCAACGCCAAGGTTGATGCAGTTCCAGATGACCACGGGCATGGTGACCACAAAAGCTGCAGCCAGTCCTGAGGAGTTCGTCTTCATGCGCGAGCGATATGCTGAAAGCAGTGCCGCGCCAAAGACAAGCGAGTTGAAGACTATGACTTCTTCTTTGAAGCCGAAGTTACCATCCCAGTTCTTCAGCACGAGCAAGCCGGAAGGAATGAGATAGAGCAAAGCCGGCAGAAGCACTTTGCGCGGAGTAAGGCGCCTTTCCAGGGCGGCGAAAAGTGAGCCGGCAGCTACAAAGGCAGCCCAGCAGCCTAGAAGCCCGGCGGCTGCCCAGGCTGCCAGGAAAGGGACGATAGGAGAGTCAAAGCCCCAGGGTATAGACGCTGTCAGCGGTGCTGCTGCTACGGCAAGGAGACCCAGTCCCCAAGAGCGAGATCCTTTCTTTGCGCACTTGAAACAACCGAAAATCAGCCCGAGTGTTATAGGGAAGAGTACATATACTATGTTCAGGAAGGCAAAAAAACGTTCGGCAGCGAAAGATTGGTCGCCGATGAATTCTTCCAGCACCTCCCGTCCCCAGTCGCAGCTGAACATGGCAAAAAAAGCCATGCAAGCGGCAAGGAGGCTGCTGGCAGTTAGAGCTTGAAAAAAGCTGCCTGGTACAGTTCTGCTGCTGCTTGTATGGTTCTTGCTTGCCCCTTGCTCGGAAAGCGCCCAGCAAGCAGGAAGCCAGTGCTCCTCCGGGGCGTGAGGGTCTTCGACTATCTTCCAGTGTGTAGTTACTTTTTCTTTCATCGGCTAGCCTGCCGCGTGGTCGGATAAATCTTTCATTCCCCGAAAGATGTTCTCCCTTTCGTCTTCATGGTTAAATCGCCTGGCTGAGGCTGCAAGACTTCTGTGAGAATATGTTCAGGGGAAAGGCGCAGGCAGCGGCCACTGGGCTTGCAGCAGGGCATGCAAGATAGCCAGGCAGCAAGGCAGTTATTCCGGCGCCTGGTCGCTAGCACCCGGCAGCGGCAGGGTGGCTGGCAGACCGTCGCTGTTCTCGAGCAGTTTTTCCAGAAACTCGCGTTGCTCAAAGAGGCTCTCGGCTTTCTCGGGCAGGCGCAGAGCGATATATACGACCAGACAGGTGAGCCAGCATTGCAGAGAACATACACCGACATGCATGCTCTCTAGCCCGGGGATCAAGCCGGAAGTTATGAAACCAATTGTCCAGCCAACGGCCAGCGCCACGAGTGCCGACCACCTGAGCCGGGGCAGTTTCTGGAAGTCAGCCACTGCGGCAAAGTTGCGTGTTCTTTCCAGGCGGCTCTGGATGAGGAAATATTCCGACAGCATGATCACTGTCGTGCTGGGAATGACGATGCTTGAGGTTGTGGCGACAAGTTCGAAGGCATGAGCGTTGCCTGCAAGCCAGGCGGCAGCCAGCGCTCCGGCGATGCCCAGGGCCGCCACCACTTTCTTGCGCGGCAGAGGCTTGATATTCTCCACACCGTTAATTGCGCCGTAAAGACCGGAATCATTGACTGCGAAATAAGTGACTATAAGAACTATGGCGCCGAGAAGAGAAATCCCCCCGAAGGCGTATCTGTTCATGAGATTTGTTGCTGCAGCCATATCTGTGATGCCGGTCAGATAGGCCATCATCCAGCCAGTTACCGGGAAAAGAACTTGCCCGATGAGCAAGGCAAAGATTAGCGGTATGCTTGAGTGCCAGCTGCCTGGTTTGCCATAACGCCAGTAGTCCGGCTCGTTTCCCCATACTCCGTAGCCGACTACAAATGCCGATACCAGGGTCAAAGCCTGGGTGAATGTCTGATGGGGCGCCATGGCGAACACGGTCGGCGGGCACGCTGCTGCTGCTTTGAAGAAGGTCAAGCCGACCCAGACAATGAGGACAGGTGCGGCAAGATAGCGGGCGAAGTTGGCGATGCCGCTGAAACCGAAGAAGTTGTTGAAGGCCATCACTATCGCCAGAGCCCCTGAAAGCCAGATAGTGGGAATGTCGATGTGATATAGCCCTTTGAGCCCCTCGGCTAGAAAATTGGCGGTCAGTCCATACCAGGCAATGCTCACCCAGACCAGGTTGGAAGAGACTATCTTTGAGCCCCAGGCGCCGAAAATGCTCCGACTGAGAAGGCTGTATGTCTGCCCGCTGGAAGAGCCCAGACAACTGGCCGGTATGCTGTATGCAAGAAGCACAAGACAACTGACAAGGACGCAGGGCAATACTTGACCCAGGGTCAGCCCGGCTTTGTACCATTCGAAACCGATGAGGACCGTCGGGAATCCTGTGACCATGGTTATCCAGAGCAGACCCATCGTGACTGGCCCGCGGCGGTCCGAAAGCGGCACTACTTCAATAGTGTGGTCGTCATGTCCGCAGGAAGAAGCGGCTTGTTTTTCGCCTCCTTTTGAAAGCAATTGCAAAATGGGGTGTCCTCTGTTGTCAAGCGGTGCAGCTAGATATACGGTAAGGTAGAGCGCCTGCTCAGGCAAGGGGAGCAGGGCGGGCTTAGTGGGAGGATTACGCTGACTGTGGGAAGTTGACCATGTTTTCCAGCCAGACACTTTGGCGCTTGCTTATCCGAGAGGATCTGCCTTAGCAGACCAACGGAGAAGAAGGACACTTGCCTGTTGCCATCGGCGGTGGTGCGCTCACTTTCTTCGGCATGGAGGGCGCAGAGAAAGGATGATGGATCTTCGTTACTGATCTGCTTTTCTTGCGAAGATGCCATGAGACGCAAAAGATGTCGCTTGCGGTCACGGAGTGGTCACATACGTGTGTTGCGTGGATTGACTGTAGACGGTGTTCCGCGAAAGCCACTTGCAGCAAGGCTTTCCATCTTGTATGCTCATTGGCCGTGGAATCCTTGTTGTGTGTTCAGACGATGTTGTTTGCTGGTGCGGACATTTGCCTCCGGGCAGAAGACAGATTCGGTAGGAGCCGCTGTTGCAGCCAGGCTGCTGAGATTCTTGGGACTTTTTTATCGGGCGGGCATCAACTTCAGTGAAGAATGTTCCTTCCACAACGCATATTCTGGTTGCGGCGCTCAGCCTGGCTATACAGCAACGCCGCGCCAAGCTCGGCCTGTCGCAGGACGAAGTGGCCAAACGCAGTGGTTTGCACCGGACATATATCAGCGAGTTAGAACGGCAATCGCGAAATTTTTCTGTAAGAAGCCTGCTTCTGCTTTGTGATGCTTTGCAAATTCGCCCGTCGGAGCTTTTTTCCCATGCCGAAGCTATAGCCGAAGGTGCCTCAAAAAGAGACCAGGGCTGTGGCACAGTGGAAGGATAGACCTCCTGTGCGGGATGGAGGCGCTTGCCTCAGCCGCCTGAAGAGGATGGAGGCGTCTTTAATCTCTTTTTAGGGAGCAGACTACCCATGGGTTCGTTTGGCGCTTGCCGTGCGGGTTGTCTTGCCTGTTTGCAAAAGTCAGGAGCTGGTGCCAGGGCTGCCTTTGCCAGGGCTTTCGTTTTTCGTCTCTTGTATTTCTTTCTCGTTTCTCGTTTCTTGTGCGCTGACATGGCCCTGGTGGCTTCTTAACAGTAGATGACCGGCATCTTGCCATCTGCGGGGAAAGATGAGCATATTAGTTGGACTACCAGGAAGTGGCGTTACATTTAATTCTCGTAAGGTGTGCGATCATAACCACAGAGAGTACACACAGGGGACCTATGAGCCAGGATCTGGTTCCTGATGCGGAAGCTGTCATGGCAGGCAAAGGCAAAGCCGGGCGCGGCGAAATTTGCGCCTGGGCCATGTATGACGTTGCAAACGCTACTTATGGCACCGTTGTCGCTACTGCCGTCTATAACGCATATTTCGTAAATGTCATTGCCGGCAGAGCGCCTGGAATCGGCAGCGGCATCGGGACTTCGCTTCTGACGATGGTAATTTGCATATCCAGCCTGGCCATAGTTTTTACGGCCCCGGTCATAGGCACCATCGCCGATGCCACTGCCTCGAAGAAAAAACTTCTCTTATTCTCGACCCTTATTTGTATTGCTGCCACGGCATCGCTGTCTCTTGTCGGTCCGGGCGCTTATATAGCCGCCATGATTATTTTGATCATTGCCAATACAGCCTTTGGCACTTGCGAAGATCTAGTAGCTGCGTTTCTGCCGGAGCTGGCTACCAGGGAGGATATGGGGCGCATCTCGGCTTTTGGCTGGGCTGCAGGCTACGTCGGGGGGCTGATTTCTCTGGGCACGTGTCTTGGATACGTCAAGTGGGCTCAGACCCAGGGGCAAACGTCCGTTCAGTTCGTTCCGGTTGTAATGATTATCTGCGCAGCTTTCTACGCCCTGGCCTCCTCGCCGACTTTTATTTTCTTGCGTGAGCGTGCCAGCCCCGAGCCTCTGAAAGCAGGAGAAAATTTCGTGCACGTTGGTTTCGAGCGGCTGAAACGTACTTTCAGTCACGCCCGCCACTACCGGGATCTCTTTGCCTTCTTGCTGACGCTCCTTGTATACAGCTGCGGAACAACGACCATCATGCATCTGGCGACTGTTTACGCCCAGGAAGTGATGAAATTTACCACGCAGGACTCGATTGCGCTCATACTTGTCGTCAACGTGACTGCCGCTATCGGTGCTGTGATCTTCGGTTACGTCCAGGATCGCATCGGCTCTGTGAAGACCCTTGCTACCACACTCGGCTTCTGGACGGTCGCCATTATCATGGCGACCATGGCTCACAGCAAAGGCGATCTGTGGATTGCTTCCAATGTGGTCGGCATCGCCATGGGAGCCAGCGGCTCAGCCGGACGGGCGCTTGTCGGGCAGTTCTCTCCGCACGGACGCTCCGGCGAGTTCCTCGGGCTCTGGGGGGTGGGAGTCAAGCTTGCCACCGCAGTCGGTGCAGTTAGCTTCGGGTTGATAACTCACCTGACTGGCGGCAACCTGCGCATTGCTCTGGCTTCCACGCTCACTTTCTTCATCCTCGGAATATTTCTTCTCTTGCGTGTCAACGAACAGCGTGGCATCGAGGCTGCACATCAAGACGTGGACGAGCCAGTTTGAGCGGATGCCCTGACCGGCGCAAGCAAAATGGCGATGTCATGCTTCTTCTGCCTTAGACGCGGGACTCGCCCTTACCGAACTTCTGCCCGACGCTATTGCAAGATAGTCTCACGGGAGCTTACGCTTTTCAGCGCGAACAAATGAGCAATGGATCGGGGGAGCACTTCATCCCACAAAAGAAGAGGGCAGTTCTCCGCCGCCCAGTCCCCTGTTCTCAAGCCTGCCTCAAAGCGGCAGCCACCTCCGCACAGAGGCAGGTATGCGCACTGTCTTTCCAGACAAGCTGATGTTGCATGGCGCGCTTGAAGCAGCTCTTCGTTCTTCGCACCGACGCCTTCGACGACGGAGCCCACGGCAAGGGCAGGATCGAGCATTGTAAAAGTGCAACGGAAAAGGTTGCCACTCCAGTCAATGACGAAATTGTTCGATTGCACGAAATTGCATGGCGTGCAAAGCCCCGGGAAAGGCGGCGTGGCAAAACCGGCTGCTATCACCTGATCGAGAGCCCGGGACAAAAGCCGCCCTTGTTCGGGCATGTCAGGCAGCGGACGTCCAACAACGGCTGCTGGCGCATTTGCGCGCGGCGAGCAGGACGGAAGCGTCAGCTCGAGAATTATTTCCACATCTTCCTTTAGCCCGGCGGAAGATAGTAGATCCAGCAGATCTTTCACATGATCCACATTGTCAGAGTCAATATTAATGCTTATGCCAATGCCGAAGCCTTTGATTCCCGTGAGCATTTTGAGATTGGCGAGGATTTTCTCAAAAGTCGGTTGTCCGCCGTGTCCCGGGCGACGCCGGTTGTGGATTTTCGGCGGGCCGTCGAGAGTGACGCGCAGATAGCCAAGCCCTTTGGGAACCCAGTTGCTTATCAGATCGGCGCTGAGATTCAGTCCGTTGGTGGTCAGGCTGAGATTGAAGGCAAGCGAACGCTGGAGAGCCAGATGGCGTATCTTTTCGATGTATTCGGCTGCCATGTCGATATTGGTTAATGGCTCGCCGCCGAACAATCCAAGATGTATGCCGGCGATATCTGTGTGCTCGTCGAGATACTGCTCGACAAAAGCCACAGTGGAGTGCATGAGAGAAGGATCGTGATGACGGAGGAGATCGCGTCCTTGCTGGAAACAATACGAGCAGTCCATCTGGCAGGCGGCAGTGTATGAAAGAGTCAGCTTCAACGTCTTCGGGTGCCACAGCCCGGTTAGCAGGTTTTGCGCGGCCCGCTCATCGTCAAAACGGCTTTCGACGAGCATGCCCAGCTTAGCAAGTGCACCCTCATTCGGGCCGGGCAGATCCCCTGCAAGCAGTCCAGCATCTAGGCAATTGTCAGTATCTGCGTCATTAACTGGCAGCGGAGCTGAGGCGTTCTCTCGGTAATGGCGCCACATCTTTCGCTCGCCGCAAGCCTCGCTCAGTCCGGATTTGAGAAAAGCCGCCCTATCCGAGCTCACCAGAGCCGCCGTTCCTTTGAGCGTGTTGAAAACAAGCACATCCTCAGTACCGTCGACAGGTATGAGGATGTTGAACCGGCTTGCCACCGGGGGTGCTTTTAGCCAGGCTGTGATGTCGGTGCCTTTTATTTGAGTCTGTCGTCCTGAGATGGCCTGTCCTGCTTCTGTTTGCGTATTTGCTCCCGGGATGTGGCGAGAACTCTTGTTACCTGGCTCGCGCACGAACACTTATGTGTTTCTGGTTCGGGGGATCCTGATTCTGTCGCTTGGGCAAGTTCTTTTGAATCTCTGGGGCTTGTCATTGGCATTGATCCTTAATGAGGGCGTTCTTTCTTGATTGTCTGCTTCTGGTTGGATGAAGAATTAGCATCAAGGAAAAACAGTTATTTCCTTAATATAGCCTTAAGCCGCCGACCGGGCATCACAGCTATCTTGTGAGCATTGTCGTGAACTGCCTGCTGTCGGACGATTACTCATGCTACCAATGGCAACTTAAGTTTGGCAGTAGGCACAAGGAGGTAACCATCTCGCTTAGCCAGCTGCAGACCCGAGTTGTCGGGAAAGCGAGATGGTTACTCAGAAGGGCCGATGCCCTGTATTGTCACTAGCCTGTCAGGGCGACGAATTCCGGCTCTATGCTTTGCACTTGATTGCGCCCGGCGCCTTTGGCGCCGTAGAGGGCATGGTCGGCCCTTTCGATGATGACGTCGGCGGTCTTGTCGGTTTTTCTGGATGTGGATACACCCAGGGAAACAGTAATGGTCGGCAGGTCATTACCGGAATCGTCGATGAGTTTCATTTGCTCGATTTCACAGCGGATGCGCTCGGCGACGATGAGCCCTCCTGAGAGATCCATGTGCGGGAGGCAGACAATGAATTCTTCGCCACCCCAGCGAGCCGGGATGTCCGAGAGGCGCAGCGTATTTCTTATTGTTTTGGAGACGGAGTTTATGACGTGGTCGCCGACAGGGTGTCCGTATGTGTCGTTGAATTTTTTGAAGTGATCAATATCCAGAAGAACGATGGAAAACGGTACCTGATAACGCTGGTATTCGACGAAGTGCTGGCGGAGATGCTCTTCAAATGCGCGACGGTTGTAGAGCCCGCTCAGGACATCGATGCGGGCTTGCTGGCTGGCTTCTTTATAAAGCCGCACAAGATCCTCGAGATCTGCGGCTCGCTTGCCCAGCTGCTCGAGAAGGTCGGCGTTCTCCTTGCTGAGCCTTGCTTTTTCTTGCAATCCTGTCGCCATCTCGTTGAAGCGATCGGCGATCAGTCCCCAGTCGTCAAGCGACTGGACAGGGATGCGTGTGTCGAGCTTGCCTTTGCGGACATCGCTCAAGGCATGCAGCAGCAGTGCCAGCGGCTGGTCGACTGATTTCTCCACATAATAGACCAGAACCACAAGCAGGCTAAGCGAGATGGTGACAAGGAAAGTTTCCAGGGCAAACAGGTGCCTGAGGGCATCGGGGATGCTTGTGCTGGCCGCCACGCGCCCGTATATCAAAAGCGCCAGGAGCCCGAGTGAATATGGACCGATCGCAAAGAAACTGAGCAAGAGGCGCTTGCGCACGGTGAGGGTGAAGGGGGATTGAAAGCGCTCGACACCACCTGCCGGGAACAGGAACGTTACATACGGTCTGGTTGCCAGCTCGAAGCCGAGAAGCACGGAAAGGGCAATCAAGGGCTCGACTGCGGCTACCGCCAGAATTAGCTCCTGAAGCGTCTGGGTGCCTTCGCCGAAAGTGTGTAGAACCATGTAAAGCGATGGAGGAACGACCAGGCTCCAGATGACGAGCGTCTCCAGCGCCGAGCGCCAGGGAATAGTGAGCAGAGCCTTGCGTGCTGAATTCAGCTCGGCGTCTGTTATTTGGCTGTGCGAATGTTTGTCGAGCAGCCGGTAAAGATGGCGGTTGAAGAAGCCCTGGAGAGCGACCATGACGAAAGCCAGAAGGGGATTGGCCATGGCGATGGCCGTGCAGGTGAGAGCCAGCCCGCGCACTGTCCAGACATTCTCCACTACCATATAGCCGCCGAGTACTACGATGGCAATAATACAATTGAGGGCTATGGCTGCTGCTTTCAGGCGCTGCTTCAGGCCTGTCGAGCCTTCAATCAGACATGTGTCCGTCATTGCATAAGAATTTGCCCTGCTCATGGTTCGGTTAGACCGTTCGAAAAGTTCTAAGGCCAGGCAATTTGCCTGTATATCTTCCTTGTACCCTGGAATTTGCGGACTCCTATCAGCCGCAGGGGTGATTCCTTCAGGCATAGCCACACTTGAAGCGACAGTATTCGTGTAAAGTTGGATTGGATCTCCATTTTTGACAAGGGTATGCAAAAAAAGCCTGATTTATAGCCTTTATGCTTCCTGCCAGCACTGATTTAGAAAGGTCGTATCGTCGGGTCCGGGTCGCGGCTGTCAGCGCGCTTGCAGTCTCTTGCTTCGGACTTCTTCTGCTCATCTTTGTTTCATACAGGTTGCACTTGAGTTGCAAGGATGCCGAGCAGTGGGTCGTCAATACTCAGGAAGTTCTGCAGGATATCGAAAAGATGCAAGTGGCTGCCGCCGAGGTGATTGTGGGCACCAGGGGCTTTGTCATTGCCGGCGATGAAGCCTTTCTCGAGCCGAGAGTTTCAGCTGCCAGGCAGATAGAAGCCGACGGCGAGCGTTTGAGGGAGCTGGTGAAGGATAATCCAGTCCAGAGCCGCTCTTTGCTTCAGCTTCAAGGACTTCTCGACGACCTGATGGTTTTTGGGAACAGGGCAGTTGCTTTGAGAAGGGAAAATGGCTTTGCGCCGGCTGCAGCGCTTATCAAAACCGGGCGCGGGCTCCGTTTGCTCAAAGAGATTCGGCAGGTGGCAGATGCAATGGAGGCAGAAGAGGCAAGACTTCTTCTTATCCGCCAGGGAAAGGCTGAAGAGCTAGGGCGCCTGGCCACAGGAGCGCTTTTGTCGACTGGATTGTTGGTCATCCTTGCTATCTCTATGGCAGCCTGGGTTGCAATGACGCACATCCAAGAGCGTTTGCAAGCCGAAGAGAGGCTCGAACAGCTCGAGCGGCGGTATAGAGCCATTTTTGATCAGACCTTCGAGTTCATCGGTCTTGTCGATTCTGAAGGCAAGCTCCTCGAGGCCAATCGAACAGCTCTGGACTTTATCGGGCAGACTCTGGAGTCTGTTGTCGGGCGGCCTTTCTGGGAGACGCCCTGGTGGTCGCATTCAATTGCTGAGCAGCAGAGGATGAAAGAGGCTTTGCGGCAGGCAGTTGCAGGTGAGCTTGTTAGAACTGAGACAAATTGTCTCGCCCCGGATGGGCGCCTGATTTATTTCGATTTTTCTTTGAAGCCAGTCCGCAACGAAAAAGGCGAGATTGTCTTGTTTATCCCTGAAGGGCGCGATATTACAACACGCAAAGATGCTCTGGAGGCGGCACAGCTGAGTGCTGCCGAGGCGCTTGCCAGGGGTGTAGAGCTTGAGGAGGCAAATAAAGAGCTGGAGGCATTTTCTTATTCCGTGTCGCACGACTTGCGGACGCCTCTGCGAGCTATTCATGGCTTCGCCACGTCTTTTCTGGAGGATTACGGACAACAAGTGGACGAGGAAGGGCGGCGACGCCTGGGCATCGTTGTCTCAGGGGCTTCCCGGATGGGGCAGCTCATAGACGATTTGCTTGTCTTTTCCCGGCTGGGACGAACTGAAATGCAAATGTCGCATGTCCATATGCAGGCTCTGGTCGAGGCTATTTTTGCCGAGCTGCAAGCGGATGCCGCCGGGCGGTGTTTTGAGTTTAAGGCAACCGCCCTGCCCTTCGTGTCAGGCGACAGGGCAATGATCCGCCAGGCGCTTTTCAATTTGCTGAGCAATGCTGTGAAATTTACCCGAGGCAAAGACCCGGCGGTAATTGAAGTTGCTTGCCAGAGCAAGGGTGGTGAGCTTGTGTTCTCAATCAAAGACAACGGAGCAGGATTTGATATGAAGTATGCCAACAAGCTTTTTTGCCCCTTCCAGCGCTTGCATAAGGCTTCCGAATATGAAGGCACAGGCATTGGTCTGGCAATCGTGCAAAGAGTCATACAGCGGCACGGCGGGAAAGTCTGGGCTGAGGGTATGATAGGTAAGGGAGCAACTGTTTACTTTACATTCCTCACAGCAGGAGAAAGTAGTAATGCAAGAAGTTGAGATCCTGCTGGTGGAAGACAGCCCGGAGGACGCCGAGCTTACTGTCTCTTCGCTCAAGAAGCATCACATCACCAATAAAGTGCTCGTGGTCGAAGATGGGGAAGAAGCTCTGGATTTTCTCTTTGCCCGGGGTAAATTCAGTGAGCGCGTGGGGATAGAGCAACCGAAAGTAGTTCTGCTCGATTTGAAGCTGCCCAAAGTCAGCGGCATGGAAGTGTTGCAGGTCATGAAGTCCGAGCCGGCTTTGCGCGATATTCCCGTTGTCATACTTACTTCATCGCAAGAATCTCCGGATCTCAAGAAGGCATACAGGCTTGGCGTAAACAGCTATGTAGTCAAGCCTGTTGATTTTGAAAGCTTCGCTTCGGCTGTGTCAAGCCTGGGTATGTACTGGCTGCTTCTGAACAAGGCTCCGCCTGAGGCCATTTCAGCTTCTTCATCTCGCTTGTGACACGGTAACCGGTAACTACGGCATCTCAACTTGAACAGCTTGTGACAGGGGGCAGGCAGTTTATGTCCAGCTGTAACCGCTTACTTATACTTGAGGACGATCAAGCCGACCTTGAGCTTATGGAACGTGAACTTTCTAACTTCGGTTTGAATTTCGAGAGTCGGGTCGTTTCATCGAAAAGAGAATTTTCGACGGCTCTTGTCGACTTCAAGCCGGATGTAGTTATTGCTGATTGTCATGTGCCTGGCTTCGACTGGCTGGAAGCTTTGGAGACAGCTGAGCGGTTGTCTTCCGGGATGCCCTTTATTCTTCTTTCGGGCGTGGTTGGCGAAGGAGTGGCTGTCGAAGCTGTGAAGTCACGCGTCACTGATTATGTGCTGAAAGACCGCCTGGCACGCTTGCCTTATGTCGTGCAGCGGGCTTTCAATGAATCTTCCGAGCGCCGTCAACTGGCAGTGGCCGAGCAAGCTGTTGCGCAAGGCGAGCAGGAGATAAGAGAGAGGTCCCGCCTGTCTGCTTTGTCGGGGGCAGTTGGCGTCTCATTGAATGGCGCCTATGAGCTCTCGTCCATGTTGCAGGGTTGCGCTGATGCTGTGGTCGAGCAGCTGGAAGCGGCAGCAACCAGGATCTGGACTGTCGATTCCAGGCAGGATGTGCTTGTTTGTCAGGCAATCACGCCAGCGAAGAACCATGTGGACTATACCTATCTGCGTACTTCTTTTGGCGAGGGCATAGTCGGGCGCATTGCCGCTGAACGGAAAGCTCATATTATTAATGAGGCTGAAGCCGCTGAGCAAGTTACTCAGTGTGAGCTGGTACAGGGCGGGGGTATTGCCGCCTTTGCCGGTTTTCCTTTAATGGTAGACGATTGCCTGGTCGGTGTCATGGAAGTGTTCTGCCGCAAAGCGCTTACTGACACGACGGTGCAAGCTCTGACTTCTCTGGGCGCATATATAGCCCTGGGCATCAGGCGAAAAAACACCGAACAAGAGCTCCTCGAACGCAGCAAGCAACAGGAGGCTTTGGCTGAGTTCGGGCGGCGAGTTCTTGCTGCTTCCTGCTTGTCTGCCGTCATGGATGAGGCAGTGCTTATTCTTGCCCGCGTTCTGGGAGTTGATTATGCCAAAGTCTTGCAGCTTGAGCCTGGCGGCAAAACACTTTTGCTCGTCGCCGGGGTTGGCTGGATGGAAGGGCTGGTCGGCAAGGCAAGAGTAAATTCCAAGCGCGAGTCGCAAGCTGGCTACACGCTTGCTTGCAGTCATCCTGTCGTGGTGGAAGATTTGTCTGCCGAGAAGCGATTCAATGGACCGAAACTTTTGCACGATCATGGGATAGTGAGCGGTGTGAGCGTGATCATTGGGGAGGCTGGCAGTCCTTTCGGGGTTCTTGGCGCCCATACGGGACACCGCCGCCACTTCAGTCATGATGATGTCTATTTTGTGCAATCCCTGGCAAACATTCTGGCAGCGGCTGTCGAGCGCCAGCAAGCTGACGATATTATGCGCAGAGCCGTTGAAGCCGAGCAGCGCATTACAAGGCAGATGGTCGAGCACGCTCCCGTGGGCATAGTCAGATTGTCTGCGGATTTAAATGTGATTGAGGTTAATGAAGCCTTCTGCCAGTGTGCTCAGATGGACAGGGAGCTCCTTGACGGCAAGCAGTTTTTTACTGCTTTGCCGGGGTTGCCGGAGCAAGAAGCCAGAGATGTGCTGACAACCGGACAAGCGCGTCGTGTAAGCGGTTATTCTTTCTGCAGAGATGTTTTGCAGTCCCGGCGGCAAAGCTACTGGGATATTACTTTCTGGCCCATAAAAGAAAATGGCGACATTGGGGGGCTGGTAGTTCAGGTCTTGGATATAAGCGAAAAAGTTAAGTTGACTCAACAGAGGGAACTCTTTGTCCAGACCATGTCTCACGACTTGAAAGCGCCGCTTTTCGGGGCGGATCGGGCTCTGGAAGCTCTTCTAGAGGGAAAGCTGGGGGCGCTTAGCTCTGAGCAGGCGGAATTGCTTGCCGCCATGAAAAACAGCAATCAGAACGCTCTTCGCATGGTCAAAAACCTCCTGGAGATTTCTCGCTATCGTGAGGGTAGCCAGGTCCTTGTGCTGTCTCCCATCTTGCTGCCAGCGTTCATTTCGGATTGTGCCAGGCAGATGGATATGCTAGCCAGGGGGCGGGGAGTTATGGTAAATGTCGATGTTCCGCCTGACGTAGCGCCTGTTCTGGCTGACCCCATAGCACTTCAACATTTGTTCATGAATTTGCTGGAAAATGCTGTGAAATTTTCCACGCCCGGCAGCTCTGTAGATATCCTTGCCAGCAATACTGGAAGCTCGGTAAAAGTCAGTGTCAGAGATTCCGGTCCCGGCATTCCGGCAGCCGATCAAGAGAAGCTGTTCACTCGTTTCTGGCAAGGCGATCTGGGCAAATCCGCCAGGAGCGGCAGTGGGCTGGGGTTGTATCTCTGCCATCGGATAGTGCTTGCCCACGGGGGCAAAATCGAGTGCCGCAGTTCGCCTGGGCAGGGCACCATATTCGAGGTCACGCTGTCTTCCTTGAAAGGCGTTGAAAAGGTTTTCTCAGAGCTTTCTGAAACGTGTCTGGGCACTACCGGAGAAAGGCTCTCCGGATCCATGTCTGTGACCGGCTCGGCCAAGCCCCGGCAAACTGATTCGAAAGGGGAGCCTGCTTCGAAGTCTTCTGATGCCGGTCTGGAAACTACCTGGCTCAACTGATCACTTTGCCTGATTGAAATAAGGATTGAGAAAATGGAAAACGGAGATCGGCTAGAAGTCTTCATTGTGGAAGATCAAGACATATTGCGGCAAGGACTTAAACTTGCTTTGCGCGGGGCCGACGGGATAAGCGTTCTGGGAGAGGCTGCAGATGGGCGGCTTGCTGTCCGAAAGATTCTGGAGCTGAAACCCGATATCGTTCTGATGGACATAGGCTTACCTTTCGTCGATGGGATACAGGCAACCAGAGAAGTTAAAAGTCATCTTCCGGATTCGAGGGTTCTGATGCTGACATCGCACGATGACGACAACGATATTTTTGCAGCGTTTGCCGCTGGTGCCGACGGCTATTGCTTGAAAGAAGTGACCACGCTGCAGCTTCTGACAGCCATCAGAAGTGTCGCCGGAGGGGTCGGCTGGCTTGACCCGGCTATTGCTCATCGCGTTCTGGCTTGTTGCTCGCAATTCGCTCTTAAAGGACCTTTCGAGCCGCCTGGCAGCGGTGCTGCTGCCCATAAGATGCCTTCTTTTACAAGTCGCGAACTGGATGTTCTGAAGCTGCTCGTAGAAGGCTTGACTAATCAGGAAATTGCCTCCCGCCTGCTGATAGGTCTGGAGACGGCTAAGACACATGTTCAACATATTATGGAAAAGCTGTCGGTCTCGGACCGCACGAAGGCAGCTGTGAGAGCCCTGCGCCAGGGTATCGTCACCTAGGATAGTCCAGGGGCACCATACTCCGGTAAGCGATAAATCAGCTTGCTGTAGTCTGAACCTGAGCAAAGCAACACCCGTAAACATATGCTCTCACATGATCATCAACATTAAATGTGAAGTCACCTCCCCTGAACGGGGGACGTCGGTGCTCCCCCGCCTTTGTGATGCTAGGCTTGAAGTGTAATGGGATTATGGAGATGAGGGCAAAGCCAGCGAGCAAGCTGAGGCTAGCCTGGTTAAGAGGGATATACCGACCTGCGGAATCAAGGTAGCTTCATACGGAATCTTGGTGTTCTGGTTGATGCCTGGTAGAGCCTTTCCGGAGGCAATATGAAAGTGGAAAAGATCCTGCTTGTCGATGACGAGCCGTTCATTCGCAAGTTGTGTGAGTTGACCCTGACTCAGGTCGGACGCTGGCAAGTCATGTCAGCCGATGGCGGCGCGGGCGGGTTGAAGCTGGCGTCAGAGAAATGTCCGGATCTTATCTTGCTCGACATCAGGATGCCTGGAATGGATGGAATCGAGACACTGGCAGCTTTGAAGAAGGGGCCAAAGACTTCTCAAATTCCTGTGATTTTTGTCACTGCCAGTATTCAAAGACATGAGATGGACAAATACAAGCAACTTGGAGTGGCCGGAGTCATTACCAAGCCTTTCGATCCGATGAAATTGCCTGCTGAGATTACCGCTATACTGGCTGAATCTGCCTCTGTGGGTGAGCAAGAGAAGCTCGATGGGCAGGCAGAGTTCTATGAATTTGCCGGAATCAATGATATCTGCCGCCGGGCTGCCGAAGAAGCAGGAAAAGAGTTTGCCGGCTCGGCTGCGTGAGGCGCCGTAGTCAGAAGAGCTTCCCTGAACAGTGAACAGAAGGCTAGATATTGCCGCTGGCGTAAGTGAGTTTTGCTTGCGCCAGGCGGCACTTATATGTGGCTTCGAGCACGGAGAGCCTCGCCTGAAGCAGCTTGACGCCAGCGGCAAAGTCTTCCAGGGCAATGGCTTTGCCGACGAGATAGCGCATGTGAATCAGCCTGGCGTCTTCTTCGGCGGAAACTAGCTCTTGCAAGGAGAGATCCGCGTTGCGGCGCGCGAGATCCAGGTCTATCCATGCGCCAGTGACGTCCTGGGCGACGGAAAGTTCTGTTTCCTTCCTGGCAATGTTTGCCTGGTCGATGGCAACAGAGGACGCTTTGAGTTCGTTGAGGCGGCTGCCCGAGTCGAAGAGTGTGATACCGCCCATGATGCCAAGCGACGCGCCCCAGCGTCCTTCGACAACACCATTCACGCCCGGTGTCGAGCCGGAAATATTGCTCGATAAGCCGTAAAGATTCACCTGAGGTGCAAACTTGCTGGCCGCGACAAGCTTTCTGGCGCGCGCTTCGCTGATTTTGCTGTTTGCTTGATCTATTTCCGGGCGATTGATTGCTGCTTGCCCGAGAAAGAAATTGAGATCTCGCGAGCCCTCAGGCAGCGAAAGTTCATCGGCTATGGCTATGTGAGAGGAGAGATTGATGGACAGTGTTGCTTTCAATGTCAAAAGCGAAAGGTTAAAAGTGCGCCAGAGGTCGTTGAGCTCCCGGCGCGCCCGGGCAAGCTCTGCCTCTTCTCTCAGGTAGTCTGCCAGGGGGGCTTTGCCGGAGTCCACGCGCTGTCTCATATTGGCAACGGCAGCTTCTTTTAACTTGATATAGTCGGAAGCTACTTTCAGTTGTGCTTCGCTCCAGGCGACCTGCCAGTATGACTCCTTCACTTTCAAGGCCGTGGACAGACGCTGAGCCCGATAAGCAGCAAGGGACTGGCGCTCCTGTGCGCGGGCAGCCTTGTATGAGCCCAGCAAGTAACCGCCTGTGAACAGAGGCTGGGTTGCGGCAAACATGAAACTGCCAGATGTGCCGGAAGTGATTGGCTGCATGGGCGCCGAAGCTATCGATTCTCTCTGAAAAAACAGCATTTGATCTATGGATGACAGCGCGAAGAAAGTGCTGAAAGAAGCAGACGGACCGAATTTAGACAGTGCCTGGCGCGCACGATATTTGGAGATGAGTGAAGATTTTTCTTCTTGCCTGAGGCGGTAATTTGCCTTGAGAGCAATTTGCACGGCTTGCTCCAGACCGATTGGTCCGGTCAGAGACTGGGTATCGGAAGAAAGAGCACTCTGAGAGATTGTTATGGAAATGGGATTTTTTTGAAGAAGTTCTTCCCTCGAAGTGCTTGCAGGAATTTCTTCCGGTCGGGCAGTGGCACTGGTTGTTTCGCCAGGCTGCCCCGGCTCTCCGGCAGGGTAAGTGAGCGATGAGGCAGCTGGCTTTTGTAAGGAGCCATTCTGGCTGAGCGTTCTTGCATCTGGCTTTTGTGCGGTAGCAACTGTCCGGTCAGATTGTTGCAGCCGGGCAAAGTCTGGAGCCGCTGGAGCGGACTGCGCTCCTTGCCGCGGGTAGGTGGCTGCGGCAAGGAGGATAAGGCAAAGGAGGTGGGGTGCTGCAAATTTCATTTCAGCGTTAACTCATTGGAAGTCAAATATAGCCAATTCAATCTCTTGTTTCCGTGAGCAGGCTCTTATCGGTCAGGGGCTCTTTTGCCGGTTTTGCCGCTCAGCTTGTTGCCGGCATTGGCAAGAGCAATTGTCAGGTCGTCAATATAAGAGTGCATGATCGGGATGTCAAAGAGGCTCAGTACTGTTCCGACAACGAGCCCGAAGATGACGACCGTTCCTAAGGGAGAATAAGCATCCATGCCGGTTCTGGGCCAGAAGGCTACTGGAGTCATCGTGACGATTGTAATGATGGATGTCATCAGAATCGGTCTGAGCCTGGTTGGGCAGGCTCGGGCGATGGCTTCGTCGCGCTTTATGCTTTGTTTGCGGTAACGCATTATCTGGTCGATGAGCAGAATTGCTGTAGTGATGTCCATGCCTGTGAGGACGATGACCGCCATGATTGAGACTGTGGAAAACGCCTGGTGCGCCAGCCATAGCCCGAAAAATACTCCGGACAGCTCAAGGGGCAGGGAGAAGATCATTTGTAGCGGTTGCAGAAATCCGCCGAATTGCGCGACAAGAAGCAGGAAGATGAAGAGGATTGCCAGCGCAAGACCGACTAGCAGGCGAGAAAAAGCATCCATCATCTGCGTCATGTCGCCGCGCATTTCAAGCGTATAGCCAGGCGGCCAGTTGAGTTTCGACATTGCTTGCATGACCACGTCCATGCTGATGTCCATCGAGGCCGGGCCGCCCATTCGGTAATAGCCCATGACCGTTACTGCGCGCCGGAGCTGATCGTGTCCGATTTGCGAGGGGGTGTTTTGAGATTGCAAAGACGCCACCGTCTTCAAGGGAACCTGCTGCCCGGCAGGCGTGGTCACTGTCATGGAAAGAAGGTCTGAAGGCGTGCGGCGTTGATCTTCTTCATATCTTATCTGAATCGTACGCTGCCTTGAATTGGGAAGTCGGAAATATTCGTTCGTCAGGGCGCCATTGATGGCGTAGTAAGCCTGCTGTGAAATTTGCTCTGGTGTGAGCGCCAGCTCCATGGCTCGGCGAGGATCGATTTTGATTTGCCAGGAGGGCCTGTTCATGTCCCAGTCCGTGGCTACCTGGTGCATGCCAGGTGTTTTGGCGGCAATTTCTTTCACCTGATCGGCAAGACTGGAGAGTATGTTCAGGTCTTGCCCGGTGACCAGGATGGAGATGGGAGCCTGAGAAGATGCCATGACATCGGAGCCCATTTCTTTGATTTGCAGGCGGCGTATGTTGGGGATGGTTTCTGTCGCTTCTTTCTGTATGGCATCTATGACATCCCAGATGGTTTTCTTGCGCTCATCCTTGTCCGAAAGAGTGATCATGAATGTGGCGGCATTGGCGGATTGCATGCCGTAGCCGTTGAAGTATGCTCCGCCCGGGTCCACGCCGATTTCCAAGGAGACGAGGCTGATTTCAGGGTGTTTGGCAAGAATCTTTTCAAAGGAAGTTATTGCCCGCTCCGTCTGCTCGAAAGATGATCCAGATTGCATCTCCAGCTGCCCGTAAGCCTGACCGACATCCGCCAGCGGCATCATTTCGCTGCCGATAAAGTTGTAGAACGTGAAACCAATAATTATGGTCGCTAGAATACGAGCCATATTGAGAAAACGGTGGTGGAGCATCCAGGCGATCGTTTTCTCATAGCTGAACTCCATCCTGGTTAGAAGGGCGTTGAAAGGATCCAACAGAAATCCGTGCAGCCTGGCGTCGAGCCAGTTGCGCTTGGACGGCTGCTTCTGCGCCGCCAGTAGGCGCGAGGCGAGGACGGCTGTCAGCGTCATCGAGACGAGAAAGGAAGCCAGCAAGCCGAAGATAATCGGCCAGACCAGCCCGACAAACATTTGCTCGACTATGCCCCCGCAAACAAGCAATGGGACCAGGGCGAAAACCAGCACGGAAGTGGAGGCAGCCACCGCCAGCCGTATTTCGGTGATACCGTCAATGGTGGCAGTGCGCGGATCCTTGCCCATGCGCAGATGGCGTTCGATGGAGTGGATATCGATGATCGAGTCGTCGACCAGGCGCCCTATGGACAGAAGCAAGCCGATGAGAGTGGAGCTGTTCAGTCCCATTCCCAGCGGGATGAGCCCGAGTACTGCCATGGAAAGCGACATTGGCACTGCTGCCATGGCTATGAATGTTCCCCGCCAGCTGCCGAGAAAAAGCAATACAGCAATGCCGGTCAGGACGGTTGCCAGCCCCAGTTCCTCCACCATGTTGCGCATCAGGATATCGACGAAGCGCGAATTGTCATAAGCGATGGCGAACTTGATGCCCGGAAAGTCTTTCTCCAGCTGAGCGATTTGTTTCTTGACTCCTTCGATTAGCTGGGGCGAACTGGCGCTCGGCTCCTGGATGATGCTCACTTCGATAGCCTGGTCGACCTTTGAGCCGTGAAGGAAGTGAAACGCGGCACGGCGCTCGACTTCAGTGTCCAGAACGCGGGCGACGTCCCTGACATAAATCACTTTGTCGCCGAAGGCTTTGAGCGGGTAGCTCTCTACTTTCCTTGAGTCAACTGCCAGGTCGTCGACGCGTACTACAGCTTCGCTGTCCTCAAATGTCAATCTTCCTGCCGGCCTGGCCACGTTCTGTCTGTCGATGGCATCGCGAACATCGAGAATCGACAGCCCGAAAGACGAAAGCTTCTGCCTGTCCACACGCACTTGCAACTGGCGCTTATGGGCTCCGAATGTGGTGACCGACCAGACATGGGGTATGCGCTTGAAACGATTGACAATTTCGTTGTCGGCAAGCTGGCGCATACGTATTGGGTCCCAGCCGCTGGCTGTAAGCGACAGGCTGAGCACAGGCAGGTTGAGGGGATCGATGGGGAGAACCCAGGAGGGTTTCAGATTGGCGCCAGTAACCGGAAGGTCAGCCTGCACCACGTTCATCAATGCTTGAGTCTCGACAAGGGCGCGCTTCATGTCCGTTCCATAGGGGAACTCTAGCGAGACCATGGAGAAACCTTCTTGAGACGTGGAGCGGATGTAGCGCACGCCTTTGATGTCGACCATGCGCTCTTCGATAGGTTTGCTGATGTATTGTTCCATCTCCTGAGCGGCAAGCCCGGGCTGCATGGTGACAATCCCTATCATCGGGCTCTCGACGTAAGGCATCAAACGTCTGGGCGTGTAAAAGCCGATAGCCAGAAAAGATAGGATGAGAATTCCAAGATAAAAGGCAGCCACAGTGTAAGGATGATCTACCGACCAGGCTACCAGATTAAAACTCTGTCCCTGACCTTGATCTTGTGTCTGACCTTGATTAAGTCTTTGACCGGAGGTTTCCTTGTTGCTCATTCCGGCACCTCCAGTTCAACAGTCATCATTTGTTTCTGACCGGCTCCTGTCACCACTGTTAGATCCACTTCCCAGAGTCCACTCATGAAATTGGAGGCAAGCTGGTAAGTGCCAGGTGTGACCTCGCGACCTCTGAGATCGGGACCTTTCATGTCCATGCCGGGCATAGATGTTTGCCCTGTGATGCGGGCACCGGTGATTGGTCCGCCGCCGTGGTGCTCGAGTTTTACAATGAGCGAATTGGCGTCGGGCTTTGGCGGACTGGAGGACATGGATATATGGATCCTCGTGTGGTCAGCCAGGGAAGAAATTGTCCACTGATTGGATTGATCGAGCCTGTTCACAGCGGCCTCAGCCGCCGTCGGCAAGCTCTTCGGACCGGAGTCTCCCCACTCGACGCCAATGACAGGGGTGTGTGGCTTCAGTCCTGCGTAGCCAGCGTAAATTATCTGGTCTGAGGCAGCCAGACCGGCTGTGATCTCCGTTTTCTCCGGATTGCTCAGGCCTGTTTCCACCTGGCAGAGCACGGACTGCTTGACTCCAGAACTTGACCCGGCTGCTTTCCACACCTGTGTATGACCTTCACTAAAGATGAGCCCTGCAGTAGGTATCGTCAAGGCTTCCCTGGCAATGCCAGTGGACATGCGCATCACGACATATTGGCCCGGCAGGAAGTGATAATCGCTGTCTGTCGTGTCCCTGGTCGCTGCGTGCCCCGGGGAATGTTCCTCTTTCTGCCCTGCTTCTTCCTTGGGCTCGTGCATATTGTCGATCATTGCTTCGACAATGCTGGTGCGGCTGGAGGGATCTGCCGCTGGAAAGATCGCCGTCACTTTCGCTTGCAGCTCTCTGCTTGAGGCAGACTCCACTTCGACATATACAGGCGCGCCCAGGCGAATTCTAGCGAGATCTTCCGAGGCCACTTCTGCTTGCAGCCGCACGCGCTTTATGTGTGCTACTTTGAGGATTTGCATCTGTGGATTGACCAGCACGCCCGGGCTGATCAGCCTTTTCGTGACAACACCGTCATCGGCAGCGGTGATGCGCGTGTAGCTCTCCACAATGGCAGCACCCTGCTGCGCTGCTTCCATCTTCTTGCTTTCGTCAAAGACATGTCCGACATGGTGGACTGCCCCGTCGAAAGCCGCCTGTGCCGCCAGAGTGATATTTTTGCTCTGGCTGGCTTTATCTTTTGCCTGGGCGACTCGAGCCTGTGCTGTTTTGTATTCGGACAATTCACTGTCATATTCCGCCTGTGATATGACTTTTCCCTTGAGCAAAGTATCCTGGCGCTTTATTTCGGGGATCCAGTAGTCCAGTTTCGCCTGCGCTTCGCTCAGGGCTTGCTGCGCTTCCTTTTCTGCATCTCTTGCAGCGTTGAACTCGTATTGTTTTTCTTTGAATTCGTCACGGGCGATGCCAGCGTTGTGCATGGCGGCCGAGGCGGCATACCTGGCTTCTTCCAGTCGGGCTGCATATTCGGATCTGTCGGCAGGGTCCAGTTGGGCGAGGAGTTGCCCTTTGCGTACCCGGTCGCCCGGATAAACAGGCATCCTGACAATACGACCGGTGAGGCGCGGGTAGATGTCCTCGTCATCGAAGGACTGGACCGTGCCGGTGTAAGTTACTGATCCCTCAATGTCACCCACTTGCACGGTCGCAATTCCGACCGGGACGGCGCCTGAAGGAGGAGTCATACTGGACATGTCCATAGACTGCGACTCGATCACGCTCATCTGTCCAGGCTTCTTGAAGACTTTCACAACTATCAGGCTGGCGACAGCGACCACGACAATTATGGACAGAGCCCAGAAATTGTGGATAAGCCATAGGAACAGTCGCTTCACCGGATTTAAGCCGGCGGTGGTCGCTCTTTCGATGGGATCACTTGTGGACATTGTGTTTCCCTTCTCTATTGAAGTTGGTGT
>JAHFBI010000036.1:19111-23338 GCA_023250095.1 Candidatus Melainabacteria bacterium | reverse complement strand
CGTCAGGATCTCAACCGGATGCTCAGCCAGCTGACACCGCGCGAACGTGACATAATGCACCTGCGCTACGGGCTCGAGGACGGGCGCCAGCGCACGCTCGAGGAAGTAGGCCGCCTCTTCAACATCACGCGCGAACGCGTGCGGCAGATAGAGCACAAGGCTTTCCGTAAACTCCGGCAACCAGCCTGGTCCAGCAAACTTGCCGGCTACCTGGAAGACTAATTGTCCCTCAGAAAAACGACTGCCAGCGCCCTGAGTTCCTGACAGGGGCAGCCCAGCCGTCTGCTCAGACTGTCGTCAGCCTTTGCCGCCAGATGACCGAGCCAAGCAGCTCCATTGGCTTCATTGAAAAGAGATAATCGCCTGACTTTTAAGATGGTGCTGGCGACAAGGGGTCTTTTCATCTGTCCGAGAGTTATCATAGCTCCTTGAGGAGCCGATGAGATCGCAGCGTCGTTGGTGCGGGAAAGGCAGCCGGTAACTATTGGGAGCGCTCTGGTGACCGAGCAACTGACGCTGGACCTGGATAACTTGACGTCTCTTATCGACAGCGGCGAGAGGCAGCAGCTGCGTCTGGTTTTGAACGAGCAACACCCAGCCGATCTTGCCGAGTGGCTGGAAGAACTCGATGTGCAAAGGCGCGTCTCCTGCTTCCGCCTTCTCGATCTCGACAACGCCAGCGCTGTGCTTGCCGAGCTCGACGCCGAGCACCAGCGCAAGCTCCTGGGAGAACTCGGAGATGTCGGGATAGTGCCCATCATCTCCAAGATGTCGCCCGATGATGCCGCCGACCTCCTTTCCGAATTACCCGATGAAAAGGCGCGTTCGATCATCAGCCAGATGACCGACGACGAGGCCGTCGAGGACATCGAGGAACTCATGTCTTTCAAGGACGACTCCGCCGGCGGTATCATGTCTACCGACTATCTTGCCCTCAATAGCAAGATGACGGTGGAAGACGCTCTTTCCCAGCTCAGAGAAGCTTATGAAGAGGTAGAAGATGAAATATACGACCTCTTCGTCGTCGACGAAAGCGATCGTCTTGTCGGCTCGCTCTCGGTAAAGGAGCTTTTGACGGCGGCTCCTGATGCGCTCGTCGAGAGCCTGATGGACACGAGTGTGATCAAGGTAGCGACCGACTGCGATCAAGAAGAAGCTGCGGAAAAAATTCGCCGTTACGATCTGCTATCTTTGCCTGTCGTGGACGCCGACGGCACGCTGCGCGGGATCATCACTGCCGATGATGCGTTCGACGTTCTGGAAGAAGAGGCCACCGAAGACATTTATCAGACATCCGGTATCGATACAACCGGGCCTGAGGCAACGAGCGAAGTTCTCACATCCAGCGTCAGGCGCGCGTTTCGCGCGAGGATTGTCTGGTTGATGGCCACTGTCGCCATCGAATCCGGTGCCGCCATGATCATCAATCATTTCGACAGAATCATTCAACAAACAGTCATAGCTGCTTCTTTCATGCCGCTACTTTCCAGCGTCACCGGCAGCGTGGCTATGCAGAGCACCTGCATCGTCATTCGAGGCGCAAAAAAACAGTTCAACGTTAAGTCGACATTGAAAAACGTCTGGCACGAGATACGCGTTGGAATGCTTCTCGGGCTGGCATGCGGTCTGGCGACATACGGCATCAGCCATTTGTTTCAGCACGCCAACCCCAACCTCGGTCTGGTAATAGGTATATCGTTGTTTTTGACGATGACTCTTGGCGTGCTGCTCGGAACTCTCATTCCCATTATCTTCGAGCGCCTCGGCATCGAGCCAGCTCATGCCAGCGGTCCCCTGATTACCAGCTTGCTGGATGTCTTCACCTTTGCCGTCTATCTGTCTATTGTGCATTTGTTCCTTTCTTCGATTACCTGACAATCCCCTCACGAGACTCTAGGAAAAGATGGATACTTTGAAACTGGACCCTAATTCCGAACTCATCGAAAAGCGTAAGCAGGCAGCGCATGTCAGCGACGTCACCAGCAAAAAGCGGCGCGAAAAGGGCATGCTCCTGGCCAGAGAGCGCATAGAAAAGCTTGTCGACCCAGGCTCCTTCATGGAAATGGACAGGTATGCGCTGCACCACTGTACTCAGTTCGGGATGGACAAAAAAAAGGTCGAGGGCGACGGCGTGATTACCGGGCAAGCTCTGATCGACGGACGCCCGGTCTATATTTTCGCTCACGATGCCACTTTCCTCGGTGGCGCCCTCGGGGAAGTATTTGCCCAGAAAGTATGCAAAGTCATGGAGCTGGCTTACCAGGCCGGTTGCCCGGTCATCGGTCTCAATGAAAGCGGCGGCGCCAGAATTCAGGAAGGCGTAAGCAGCCTTGCCGGCTATGCCGATATTTTTTTCCGGAACGTCTATTGTTCAGGGGTCATACCGCAAATATCCGTCATCTACGGACCATGCGCCGGTGGAGCCGTGTACAGCCCGGCAGTCACCGACTTCACAATCATGGTGAAGGATCAAGGCTACATGTTCATAACCGGACCCGAAATTGTAAAAACAGTAACCGGTGAAGAAGTTACTTTCGAACAGCTGGGCGGCGCCGTCGTGCACAACGAGAAAAGCGGAGTGGCACAGTTGCTGGCCGAAGATGAAGAAGACTCTTTCTGGCTCGTCAGGACTCTATTGTCATATTTGCCTGCCAACAATCTAGAGAGCGCTCCTCAGCGGGAAGCCGACGGGCAATCCGCTCCGGCTGATATGGAGGGTCTCAACACTCTTGTCCCCATAGAAGCGACGAAGCCTTATGACATGCACGAGGTGATAGCCAGGGTTTTCGATCATGGTGAGTTTTTCGAGATTTCTTCCTATTTTGCTCAAAACCTGATCACAGGCTATGCCCGCCTTGATGGGCAGGTGGTGGGAGTTGTGGCCAATCAGCCGAAAGTGCTGGCCGGTGTGCTGGATATCGACGCCTCGGTGAAAGGAGCGCGTTTCATCCGCTTCTGCGATGCCTTCAATATACCGATTGTCACTTTCGTGGATGTGCCGGGCTACCTGCCAGGCACTGCTCAGGAGCATGACGGCATCATCAGGCATGGCGCCAAATTGCTCTATGCCTATTGCGAAGCCACGGTCCCTAAATTGACGGTAATCACACGCAAGGCGTACGGCGGGGCCTTTGATGTTATGGGCTCCAAAAACGTGGGCGGCGATCTCAATCTGGCCTGGCCGACGGCCGAAATTGCCGTCATGGGCGCCGAAGGTGCCGTCAACCTCCTCTACAAAAAAGACCTGTCCGGAGCCGGCGGGCAGGAGAAAGGCAAGCGTCTGGTGGAAGAATACCGGGCCAGATTCGCCAATCCTTATGTGGCAGCTCAGCTTGGCTACATCGACGACGTGATTCTGCCTGGCGAAACAAGAGAAAGACTGGTGTCATTCCTGACCGTGCAGCAAAACAAACGTGTCGAAAGACCGGCCAGGAAGCACGGCAACATTCCGCTTTGAAGCTTGGGAGAACCCGATGGAAGACGCACATACAGCTGAAACGAGCGGACTCGACAAGAAACTGATCCTCGAGCTTTTCGCCTTGAGCCTGGTATCGCTTTATGTAGAATTGCTGGTCATTCGCTGGATGTCAGCGGATATACGGGCGTTCAGCATCTTCAAGACCTTTCCTCTTGTCACTTTTTTCGTCGGTCTGGGAGTGGGCTTTTCTACTGGCTCAAGCCGTCTGTTCGCGCACGCTCCGCTTGCTGCCTTGCTCTTTGTCGTGTTCATGAAGCTAGCGGATTACTTTCACTTTGGTTATCTGCTTTTTCCTTCTTCGATGAGCTACAGCTGGGGAAGCCTCGATTTAGGAGGGGTCGACTGGAGCTACGTTCCTTTCTTCATGCTGTTGATTATCTTGCTTTTGAGCGGGCCCTTTGCTCTGGCCGTCTGCCTCGGCTCCCGTCTTGGAGAAATTTTCAACAAGCAGCAACCGCTGGTGGCTTATAGCGTGAATATCGGCGGGTCCATCGCCGGCAGCCTGATTTTCGCCTTCTTCAGTTTTCTCGGCTTCTGCCCGTGGCAGCTTCTCATCCTCCCTGCAACCATCATTCTGGTCTATGAGACCGGAGATAAGAGATGGACATGGAAGGCGCTTGTTCCCCTTGCGCTTTCGGTATTGATCGCCTTTCTACAAATTCAGACCGGCATCGCGGAAGGCACCACTTATTGGTCTCCTTATCACCGCCTGAATCTCATCCCTTTCGAGAAGGAATTGCCAGCACAAG
>JAHFBI010000036.1:0-19101 GCA_023250095.1 Candidatus Melainabacteria bacterium | reverse complement strand
CGAGCTGCGCGCCAACAGGCAAGCCTATCAGGCGGCTCTGGACGTGACGGCAGAAAAGCGCAAGCTCTGGCAGATCCCGCGCGAGCTCGACGAATTGCAGCATCGATGGACACTGCCATACCTGTTGAGAGCGCCCCGGCAGGTGCTTGTAGTCGGCTCCGGCATGGGCTCCGATGTCGCTCAGGCTCTCGAGTGTGGAGCTGACTCGGTGGACGCCGTGGATATCGATCCGGTGATCATCAATCTCGGCAGAACCATCCACCCTCTCAAACCGTACGATTCCCCGAAAGTGACCGTCTTCTGCGACGACGCTCGCCATTATTTCAATTGCTGCAAAAAGAAATACGATCTCATAGTCTTTTCGCATCTCGACTCGCACACAGTGACCGGGCTGGGGTCGTCCGTTCGCCTGGACAACTATGTCTACACTCTTGAGAGCATCCGCCAGGCCATGTCTCTTCTGAAGAGCGACGGTATCCTGGTGCTTTCCTTTTGCACTCAAAAGGACTGGTTCGCCAACCGCCTTTACTGGACAATCGCTCAGGCAGCCGGCTACCGTCCTTTTGCCATGGTCGATAAAGTTACAACCAATGTGCCCAACACTTTCTTCGTCGTCGGGCGCCCTGTTGCCCAGGGCAAGTTCTCATGGCCGTCCGATATCAGCCAACTTTCCCAGAAGTTCGAGCCTGGCGAGCCCCTGAAAAGGCTCCTGACCGACGACTGGCCGTATCTTTATCTGGCTCCTCTCGATTTCGATCCTTTCTATATGCTGATCGTCGCCGAAGTGCTTCTGCTGTCACTCTACGCCGGACGGAACCTGCTTTTGCGTCCGGCTCCTTCTGGCTGCTGGCAGATGTTTTTCATGGGCGCGGCGTTCATGCTGCTTGAACTGCAGTTTATTTCACGCCTTTCTCTGCTCTATGGATCTACCTGGCTCACGTCGGCAATCGTAATCAATGGTGTGTTGATCATGATTCTTCTTTCCAATCTGCTTGTCATTAAATTCAAAGGCTCCCTGGCAAAGCAAGGTTCGATTTTGCATTTGCTTCTCCTGGGCAGCCTCTCTTTGAGTTTCTTCATACCGACCGGGGCGTGCCTGTCAGGGAATTTAGGCTCGGTAAGCTTTGGCTATTTCGCCATCACGCTTGTGACATTCATGCCCGTCTTATTCGCCGCCATCATTTTTGCCATTTCTTTCGACAGAATGCCCAATCCAGCAAGAGCCCTGGCATTCAACCTCTTCGGTGCCGTGGTCGGGGCGCTACTGGAATATATTTCCAATTACATCGGCATCAACAACTTGTTGCTTGTGGCAATAGTTCTTTACGGACTGGCTTTCCTCTGCTTCCGACAGTCGGTAAAGACCTGGGTCAGCAATCCAGAGAGCGGCTCATGAACCCACATCTTCGAAAGAGCTGTCGTCGGAAGCGGTTTTTCTGGCAGCCAGGCAAGCTGCCAACCTGGTCCTCTTGAGGTCCGGATGGATCAAGTTGAACTTAATGCCTCCCTCCTCCAGAGCGGCTGCATCGATTTGCTCGCTGCTCTGGCAATCCGAAGCTCTTACATCTTGCATTTCCAGAAGATTTATCGGCGCGCGCACGGCAGGCAAAATCGACTCGTAACGAGCAACAGGATCGCTTGAATTGGTTGAGCTTCTGACAAAATGAAGCACCGGCTCGGGAAAAGGTCCAGGAAAAACAGCAAAGATCCCGGCAACAGGACACCGCCGATGTACGCGACCGATAAAACTTTTCAGATTGTCCAGATAGAGCGCACGCTCCCTCACGTCGTCCTGCTCGACCAGACTGGCAATAACAAGCGGCTTTCCCTTGTAATCCTGGAAAACAAGATCGAAGATCCCCAGCGGTTTCTTGCTGAGCAAGCCGGTCGAAAGCTGGAATACATGAATGTGAGTGACTTTGGAAAGTGACTCCCATAACAGCCTCTGGCGATTGTAGAGCCCGGTAGCATGCGCAAGCGCAAAAAAGTCCGTCATGATGAAAGTAGCCAGGCTCAGCACCGGTGGAGGCACCTGCGGGGTGCGCACTAAGACCTCATTGTTCTGGCAAGCAGCCAGGACGTCTTTGGGCTTGAACGTGCGCGGACGCCTGACAATCGAGTCAAGAGTGAAAGCTTCAGAAATCCTAATGCTGACTTCAAGGATAAAGTTGGGATTTTTGGGCATATAAGCGGAAAGCCCCTTTAGGGTTAAAGTCCTCGTGGTACATCTTATGGTAACTGTTATCAAAGAAGGCAGGAGGTATGTGAACAGTCAACATTAGTTGAGGTCTCTGGGCTGACGTATTTGGCGGAATTATGTAAACTGAAAGAAGGGGTGGCAGCGCGTCAAGCTCTTTCCGGCTGAGCGGAGGAGCACTGGATCAGGCACGGTTTTGGCTGGAGCAAATCCCGAAAGACGCGGATTGTTGGGCTGCTTTAAGATGACGGCGGGCACGCCGCTATTTCAGGAGCCAGACTAGTTCTCCCGTTTCGATTGAGTGACCGAGGTCGCTCGAGTTCTAAGCTTTGACAGAAAGGAATTGTTTGCTCGGCTATGCCATTATTACCTTCGCGAAACTATTCTGATCTCGCTGCTGCCAACATCCTGCTAGATGTCAAAAAGGGCAACAAGCAGGCTCTGGGCGAGTTTATCTGGCAGAACCAGGAGCGTTTTTATTCAATCGCTTTCATTGCCACTCTGGATCCTGAAATTGCTTCACAGCTTACTATTCAAGCTTTTAAGAATGCTTGCGCCGCGCTCAGGCAGTCCAATGCCAAGCAGCTGAGCGCCGGACCGGTCTGGGACTGGCTCTCGCAATTTATAGTTGAGGCAATTGAAGAATGGCATGAACAAAATTCCGGCCCGCCGCCGGGAAACCCGCAAACTGACCCGACCATGGATGGCTCGGCTCAGATGGACTGGGAGACTACGGTCATCCTTGGTACCCAGAGGGTGAAAAGATGTATAAATTCCTTGTCTGCAGAACAAAAACAAGCTTTTGTCCTCAGACATCAACTGGGACTGAGCTTCAAGCAGGTGGTGGCTGTTTTGAATCAGAACCCTGACAACGTCATGGCCTGGCTGCACAGAGGCCGCGTGCAGGTGGTCAAGTGTCTCGGTCGAGGATAATTGAACGGTCAATCACTGGTAAACCAACATGAATTGCAGTCGCTTTCGATTTCTCATACAGCAAGGGTTTGATGTGCCCATATCACAGCAAGATGAACGTATGGTTCTGGCTCATCTTGACTCATGTGATTCATGCGCGCGCTTCCACCACCAGCTGGAGCAAGTGATTCAAGGTGCGCCGGATGTGCCCCTGCCCGACGAATGCTTGCCAGGCAATCTTGAGGCTCTAGCCAAAAGAGTCATGCTGGAAATACCGCAGGAGAAGCCGGGTTTCATGAGCATGCTCAAGAGTTTGCTACCCTTTGGCAAGGGCGGCAGCGAGCCGAGAGGAGCCAGAGGCACAAAGAAGGAAAAACAGGACAAGAAAGCCGGACCAAAAGACAGCGGCGGCTCAAGCATGTTTCCGCACGTCAAACGCCCGGCTCAGTCCTATGGCGAGCAAGCCGAATCCCCGGTACGTGGCAAGAAATTTGAGGCAGAAGAAGATCTTCGCGCCACCAGCACTCGCCTGAGGAATCTGTCGCGCATGCAACCGGCAGACGACCAGGCGGTTTCACAGGGACTTTCGCTTGGATCAAAATTCGGCGTTGAGTTGCCCAATCGGGGCGGGAGCATGGAAGATCAACCTTTGACGCTGGCTGAATCCATCCGGCGCAAAGTCCATGAAGATGGAAGAACTCGTGGTCCTGAGATAGGAGGCGATGAGTCAGAAAGTGTCATTTCGGGAGCGCATCAGCTGACTTCCGGGCCGCAGCACTTCGGTGAGCAAGCCCCGCCTTTCAGTGAGCAACCTCCAGCTTTCGGTCAACAACCCCAGACTTACGGTCAGCAACCTCCAGCTTTCGGCCAACAACCCCAGACTTACGGTCAACAACCTCCAGCTTTCGGTGAGCAACCTCCAGCTTTCGGTCAACAACCTCCAGCTTTCAGTCAACAACCTCCAGCTTTCAGTCAACAACCTCCAGCTTTCAGTCAACAACCTCCAGCTTTCAATCAACAACCTCCAGCTTTCAGTCAACAACCTCCAGCTTTCAATCAACAGTCAGGTGGGATTGACCAGTGGGGCCAGCCTGAGGCGCCGCAGGCAGACCAGTGGCAGGCAGGTCAGACGCCTTCCTGGGACACAGGTAGTGGCTGGGGCGGACAGGGAGCAGCCAGCGACGACTGGTCGACACCGAAGCCAGCACCCGGCACACAGCCGGCAGACCAGGGGCAGCCTCCTCCATCGCCTGCAGGCTGGGGCAGTTCCTGGCCGGATGATTCTGCCAGCGGCAGCGCCTGGGGTCAGGCGTCTGCAGCGCCTGGCTCACAGAGTTCTGATTCCTGGTCGTCGCCGGCAACACCCTCTGCCGGAGCGCCGAAAGATGAATGGGGAAGGCAATCTGGCAGAGCGGACAACGAATGGAGTACCTCGACCGACAGCAGCTGGGGAGCGCCAGCCGCTGCCCCTGGTAGCTCCGGGCAATGGGGAGGCCCGCCACAGGCAACCTCCTCAGGATGGGGATCGACAGGCACGCAAGCAGGAAGCCCTGGCGACTGGGGTAACGCACCGCCGGCGCCCGGAGAAAGCATTAGCCGGGGAGCACCTCCTCCAGCCGACCAGTGGAACACTCCAACGACACAAGGTGGCGCAGAATGGTCGTCGTCGACCGGTCAGAGCGCGCAAAGTAGCGGCTGGGCCGCCGGCAGCCAGCCTGGCTTCCAATCATCCGAATGGTCGGCACCACAGACGCCGGCTGCCTCCGCCGGCTGGGCCGCTCAGGACAATGCCCAGCAATCGAAACAACAGCCCAGTCTCGAATCCTGGTCAGAGGAAGGCGAACAGATTCAGACAGGTATGTGGCAGGCTTTCACTCTCGAAGAACCAAGTCTCGGAGCACCAAAAGGGCAAACCGGCGGCAGTGCGCGCTCCGGCGGGCTGAATCTTCCGCCCAAGCCCGGGCAGTCGCTTGGCAGCGGGCTGGCAAATTTGCAACCCCCAGCCCCTGAGCCGGAGCCAGCCGATCGCTGGGATGTGCCCATTCAGCAGCGCTCGCCACAGCCAGTCCAACAGTCGCAACAAATGGATTCATCGGACCGCTGGGAACTTCCGGCTAACGAACGCCTCAATCTCAGTCAGCCGCTGGCTGCTCCTGCTCAGGAAACGCCTGCCCCAACTGGGATTGAAGCTGATCGCTTTGATGTTCCCATTCAGCAGCGGTCCGCCATGGAATCGGCTCCGCCACCGCAGGCTCAACCTCTTGGACGGGCAACCTCTGTTCCCAGCAGTGACTCTATTATGGACAGACTCAACACCATACTCGGCGAAGATCTCACCGAAATGGCCGCCGGGCAGAACTTCAGCCCGCCAGGCAGAGCACAAACTGGCAGTGCCTCAGAACTTCCCTCACAAGCTCAGGGCTTTTCCGGGCAGCCATCTCCTTCTGAATGGGCGACAGGTCCTTCCTTACCCGAAAAAGAAAGTCCAGCCAGGGGTTTGCAAGGCAACTGGTCCGATATTCCTGTGAGAGGTTCCGAGCCGCAAAGACCTGCCCAGAGTTCACAGGGACAGTTTGATACACCGGTCCAAGAACGCTTGCGTCAACAGTCCACGCCTATACCGTCATCTTTTGCCGCCCAGCCCCAGCCGGCGGTCGCACAGGGCAGTTATCCGGCTCAGGCAGTCACGCCACCGACGCCCGCTCCTTCTGCCTCACCTCCTGAGCCAAACCCGGTCCAAAGCAAAGGGGGACTCTTCAAGAACCTGGATGACCAGACTATCGACAAAGTTTTCAGTGAGAATCTGGGAGTATCCGAGCCGTCCCGTCCGCTGACCAGACCGCAGACCGAACAGAGCGCGCCCGCTGCTTCTGCGCCTCCGGTCCAGCCGCCCGCGCCTGCCATGCAACCACCCGCAACCCCAGCAGCACCTGTTCCCAGCTCGACACGAATGCCCGTATCGCCGCCCGTTATAAAGGCTCCGCCGCCTGTGATCCGCCCACCAGGCGCAATGCAGCGCCCGGGTACCCCTGGTTCACCAGCTGCGCCAGCCAGCACCGCCCCGCCCCGCATTTCGCCAGTAGCTCCCCGCTCCACTCCGGCAGCCACGCCTCCGCAAGAGCCAACGCAGCCTGCTGTTGCTCAACCGGCCCCTGTGGCATTTCCTGAGTCCGGCTCCAGATCGGGTCTCTTTGGTGGAAAGCTGGACGATCAAGCAATCGACCAGATCTTCAAGAATAATCTAGGCGTAAGCGATCCAACTGCATCAGTGCCTGCAACTCCTTCAAGGCCAGCTGCAGCACCTGCAACTCCTTCAAGGCCAGCTGCCCCACTTCCTCCGACACCGCCAGCTCCTTCTGCTCCGGCACCTGCAACTCCTTCAAGGCCAGCTGCCCCACCTCCTCCGACACCGCCAGCTCCTTCTGCTCCGGCACCTGCAACTCCTTCAAGGCCAGCTGCAGCACCTCCATCTTTTCCTTCTGCCTCCAGACCTTCTCCAGTCCCAGTTACGCCGACCCCGGCAACAAGCTCTGGATGGAGCACAGCCGCCGGCGGTACCGAACCGCCGAGACCGGCAGCACCAGCTTCTTCTGCCCCGGCAAGCCGTCAGGCGGCGCCGGCGGCAGCCCGCACAGGCTCCGGATTGATGTCAGTCGACGATGCTGCCATCGACAGGATCTTCTCGGACCTCGGGGTAAAGGATGAAGGACAGCCAGCTCCGAAGATAAACGTGCGCGAAGCGGTCCAGTCCATCCGCAACGTGGCCGAAGTGGCACCACCAAAAGTGGAAGGAGTCGGGAGGCTCAGCCGTGAGGACTCAGGTCCCGAGCCGACCTCCGGCAAGATCGCCGCAATCGGCAAGTTCTTGTTGGATCAGCAAGATCTCATCAAGATCGGCAGTCTGACAAAAGAAGATCTCAGTGATACTAAAGTTCGGGTTCTCACTCTTGAGGCAGCCGACGAGATCAACAAATTGCTCCAGCACATTGGCATGCAGCCGGGAGTAGTGGGTTCGGTCATTGTCGGGCATGACGGTATTCTCATTGCCAGCAATCTTCCCAAAGAATTTGACCCCGAAGCAGTCGGCGTATGGTCCCTGGGTATCTATGTCAACACGACCGGCGTCAGCAAGAGGATGGGACACAACCATCTGCACCAGCTCGTTGCCCGCAGCCAGCAAGGTTATCTGGTCATCGCCGATTTCGGCGGTGGAATCCTGGTCACAGTCTCTGACGGGCAGGAAACCGACAAGCTCATTCCCTTGATGCGCAGTATCACACAACTTGTCGCGCAGTAGGACTGCTTGAAGCACTATCCCTCCGCCGTGAGATAATAGCACAGCGTTCTCACACCAAATGCGGTGCCACCTTTATTTAGCTCATCTTTTTCCTTGTCCGACCAGGCCGGGCCGGCGATATCAAGATGTGCCCAGGGGCAGCCGTTGACAAATTCTTTGAGGAACATGCCTGCACAGGAGCTGGGCGCTTCTCCTTTTGATCCGGCGTTTTTCAAGTCAGCAATCTCGCTCTTCAGGCTGTCCTTGTATTCGTCGAGCAGGGGCAATTGCCAGAGCTTTTCACCGGCTGCAAGCGCAGAGCCGATCACTTTGCCTATCAACTCGTCGCTGTTCCCCATTATTCCGGCGCAGGCACGGCCCAGAGCTGTGACAACAGCGCCTGTAAGAGTAGCCACATCAATTATTTCGTCCGGCTTCTGCGCGGCAGCATAGCAAAGCGCATCAGCGAGCACCAGACGTCCTTCTGCATCGGTATTATTTACCTCGATGCTCTTGCCGTTCATGGCGAAAAGCACATCACCAGGATGGATGGCTCTTCCCGAAGGCATATTTTCGGTAGCAGCCGCCACTGCCGTCAGGGTAAGACGGGGCTTCAACTGGCACACAGCCTTCATAACGGCAATAACGACCGCAGCTCCGGCCATGTCATACTTCATGTTTTCCATGCCCTGCGATGTCTTCAAGGAAAGTCCGCCTGAATCGAAAGTTATCCCTTTGCCGACAATAACCACAGATTTGCTCGCCTCAGGATGACTGTATTTCAGAACAATGAAACGTGGAGGCTCTTCAGCACCTCTAGCTACTCCAAGGAAGGCACCCATGCCAAGCTTCTCAGTATCCGCCGCATCGAGGATCTTACAGGTGACTTGCCCGCAGCTCAGGGACTGCGCAGCCTCAGCCAGGCGTGTGGGAGTCATGAAAGCAGCCGGCTCGGCAATCAGGTCGCGAGCAAAATTGCAAGCAGAAGCAATTGCCTCAGCCCTGCGCACGCCATCTCCAAAATCCCGAATGTCTTGGAAGGCAACAAAACTCAAAGCCGATGGTGCGGAAGATTTTTTATGGTTGTCACTTAAGCACTTGTACTTGTCAAAATTATACGAGCCGAGAATCCACCCTTCCACGGCCGCTTGAATCTGCCGACTCGAGGATATTTTGGGCAAGCAAAAGGACACTCTGTTCAGGACACAGCCAGCTGTCAGCCGTCTGGCCAATCCGGCAACGGATTTACGAATGATTGCCGTGCAATAATCGCCTGATTTGCCCAACCCCCTCAAAATCAATTTGCCTGCGGAGATCCTGCCGTAAGTGGGCAAATGGACCGTCTGGGCTGTCTTGCCCGTAAAACCTTCGCCAAGACAAATTTCATCTATGCTCTGAGCAAAGTCCAGGGGAAAGTCCGGATCCAGTTTTCTGATGGTCTCACCGACACTTTCATCGAGGAAGACTCCCAGAACGAGAATGTCGGCGGCAATTTGTGAAAACGGATTTGTCTCTAGCTGAAATTCCATGATGTCTTAGATGATTCGACAGGGGCTGACTGTCCCACATTTTAGCCCACAAGGACGCTCCCTTGATGGCGCCCCCTCTTTGCAGCAGGCGAGTACCCCGAGACAACATCATAAACCGATGAATGCCTAAAGACAGGTTGTTCTGGTCCCAGGCAACATGACTTAGCACGGTCACCTGGGCGGCCACCCCTCATAATCAACCATCCCGAAATAACCGGAGGCCGTCAGGCGATGGTGCCATGCACCACTTTCGCTACCACATTATCGACAAGTTCCGGATTTATCTGGCGGCGAGCATAAGCCAGATAAGCTTCCATCCAGCGCCTCAGCTCGAGAAGAACAACAGAGACCGGAGTGCCGGAAGACTTCACCTGGCTCAAATTGACGCTGACTCGACCCTCGAAGTCGATGTGGAACCGCTGCGCTGCTGAAGAGTCGCCGTGAACATAGTGGAGGCTGGCTTCCAGAAGAGATTTATTGTCTTGCCTGCCGATGGCGCTCTGCATCTCGGCGGCAATACGCTGAAACACGGTCAGGGGGCGGAATAAACTTGTCTGCTGGATGCCGATAAGTTTGTTATCGAGCAATAGTTGGACGATTTTCAGCACCATATGACTGGGCAAAGTGTCATAAAGCTTGATAACCTCGTCGAGAATCGTCAGCCCATCAATGAGCCCGGCAATCATCAGAATTGCCGCCTTGTCATTCTCGGCTACCGGCGTTTCGTCGAAATACTTGAGCTGGCCGCCGGACACAGCTGTCCAGAGAGCATCGAAATTCCACACCCTTTCAAGAATAGCGCTGCGCCCGCCTGGCAAGTTGGCAAGTATGTTGTTGACCTGGTCCTGGAAGAGAGCCGAATCGAGAAGTATCCGATCAAGAGCCTGCGCAAAAAGACACGTGTCGTCCAGCTCTGAAGAAACACCTTTGTCGCGAAAAACAAAAATACCCTCACTCCAGGTGACGAGAAACTCGACAAGCGCTTCGTGGCGCTTGAGCTTACCCAGCCTGGCTTGAGTGGGCTTGCCCTCGTTGAAGGCGACGATCAGCGCCTTGTCCCTATTTTCGACAGTAAGAAGCCCTGTCTTTTTGGCTGTAGACAACGATTGCAAAAGACCGGCGCAGTCGATGGCACCGAGGCTGCCAATCATGGAATCCCGCATCGTCTCGATGCTTCGTCGGCGCTGCGCAGAGCTGTCATCGCCCTCGGTCACTTTGTGATAGCCGCCGTAAATGAACTGATCGTGAAGCAAGACCTCCAGCTCTCGGGTATTGATATAGTTGCGGCGCACTGCCAGAAGCCCGAGGAAGGTTTTCTGATTGCGCCCCCACCCTTCTTCTTGTTGCAGCTCGAGCAATTCTTCCAGTTGAGAGGGCGTGATGATGCCGGCCGCTACCATGTATCGCCCGAGACGGAAAGGCTTGCGATTGTGATAGCAATTTGCCAGAAATTGGATACGCGAGAAGATTGGATAAATGACTCCTTCGGATTCCAGCTCCTGTAATAGCCGCAGGCTCTCGTCAGCCTGCACATGGTGCCTGGCTTCCATGGCCCTGATTATCGCCTCGGAGGAGGAATAGTCGTCAATCAACTGCACCTGCCAGTTCTGAGGCGGCGGCAACTCGAAAGTTTGCTTCAGCTGGCAGCCTTTAGGAGTGAGAACCGGCGTGGAAGTGTACAGTATGTGGTTAGCCAGAGTGTTACCGCCGCCGCGCAGCCTCCGCCGGTCGATACCTCCGACGGTGGCACACACATAATCGGCCAGAAGCGGATAGCGAGCAAAGATGCCAAAAGGACTGTCGTAAACATTAAAGGTGAGACCACCGCCGGGATCATCTTTAGTCAGAGTGATTGCCCCGTCGGCTTTGATGAAGAGCAGAACTGCCTGAGGCTTCAGAAGCCGTTTGGCGTATGTATGAAACTTGATGAGAGTATCGAGGGGCAAAGAGAATCCAGTCTGCATCAGATCAATTATCAGCCCGTCAAATCTCTTACCGTCTTCCACAAGACGCTCGAATTCGGCAAAAAGATTCTCCCTGTATGAATACGTACGAAAGGACAGCGAAGAAGTGAAATGACTCCGCTCATCCTGGCTCCCTTCCGGGGGCTCGTTCATATCAGAGGCAGAAGAGGACAACTTTGGTCACCTGATTGGACCGGAGAGAGACTGAGAAATTCCGGAAGATAATGCATTGCGGCCCCAGGCTCAGACCAGACTGAGAACAGGACGAGAATCTACCTTCCTGCCTGGCCATTATATGCCCTGGAAAGAGGCTGCCGATGCAGACTAAAGTCCAGTTGCCTGACGCCTGGTCCTCACCACTTCGGCCGCCGGCTTTGGAGAAGGAGGAGGCGGCGGCTCGCTAATCTTATCGAAGAGCGGCAGATTCTTGGCTATTTCTTGCAGAAACGGGTCGGGCGGAGCAATAAAAATCGCCTTGATCAGCATCTTGTCCTTCACTTTTCCCACATCGAAGATCAAATCGTCCTTGAGGAAAGTAACAAGCCGGAAGCGATACCCGCCAGACCAGGGTGCTGACATTTCAGCCACGCGATAGGGTGTCTGGGGAATACGCAGTCCCAGATACTTGGGGATGCTCAAAAGCTTGGATTCAGTCAAATAAGCCCGGGCGCTGTCAGTTTTGCCTTGCTGAAAAGCCTGCAAAAACTGGTAAACAATCCGGTACGGCTCTTCGTCGGCCAGGTGCGATTCAAGAGCATATCCGGATTCCGTGAGTGCCAGCCAGAATTTGTAAGTGGATGAATCCGATTCAGGCAAAGCCCCTGTGTTCACTCCGGCGGCGACGGTGGCAGCTGGGACCACACGGGCCACAGTAAAAAGCAAGTCGGCATCGCGAAACGTCACTTTGCCTGAAACATTTTTCGTCAGAAAAGCAGGTATGGAATCGAAATAGTCTGGACGCTCGCGCCAGAGCCCTCCTTCCGCCTGGTATGCGCCCAGCCACATTGACGTGCCCTTCGACTCTCCGCAAAGGATAAGAACGCGTTGACCGTCTTTACCGGCAACGATTCTCCCGTCTTTCAGTCTGACTGCCTCGGGAAGCAAAAGGCTCTGCAGCTTGCTGCAAGTGACATAAGTCACTTTCTTGCGATGATGTCTCCCGACAAAACTAATTTCTGCGCGGCTCTCGACCCACTGAACGATAATCTCCCGGCAGAAACAGACTTTCGGAAAAGCAAAGATGCGACCGGGTCCGGCCTCAAATACCTTCACACCCAGCTCACCGAGAACGGGATTAGCTTTGATAACTGACTGAGCCGGGGCTTTCACCAGAGAGGCTTCGTTCAGTGCTGCCTTGAGCTGGCGCAAGACTTCCGAAAAAGTCGCAGTCCCCGGACTGGCTTTGTACAGGGCTGCCGCCTGCAAGAGAGCCTGAGAAACCGAAGGCGGCTGCCCCACCTCGACGCCTGGGCGGTCAGATGGGGGTTGCTGAGCTGCAGGTAGCTGCTGCAAGGGAGCAATGTCTTGTGCCGCGCTCAAACGTTTGGAAGGAGGCTTGTCTGCTTGAAGGGGAAGATGCGCTTCTTCAACAGCCCGGTCCGGGGAGCGCCTGACTTGTACGGTCTCTGGCATTAAAGTCCCAGGGCCGGAGTCTTTCTTCAGCTCGCCGCCTCTCGATACACTGACAAACACCCCTTGATCGTCTGCCTCAGCTGGCGAAACAGCGGCAACGAAAAGAAGCGCCAGCAACAGTCTCAGAAATTGAATGGGCATTTATTGGACCGTAAAATCTCACTGCGTCAATTCTAGCCGGTTAACTTGTCTGTCAGCAGTTTGTCTTTCGCTCGACAAAGTCCTGAAACATTCTGACAACCCTCATCAAAAGGGGGAGAATTCCCATGAAACGTTTGACTTGGGCTCTTTCGACCTGTAGATTATTTATACTTTTCAAGGGCCTTTATTGTCCATGTCTCTCTTTTACAGACCATCCCCAGCTTCAGGTCCCGGCGGCGGCGGCGGAGACGGCGGTATTGGCACGGGAACGAAAGAGCTTTCTTATGGCGGTCTGTCAGCAGAGGTTGAGACACAACTCAATTCACCGCAGGACGTAGGTGCCGCCCACCAATATTTTCAACCAGCAGGCACCCAAGGAATTGCCCACGCTCCCGTCCTGACCGGCGGCGAAGGGGTCGGCATGGCAGCTGCTGCCGGAGCGCCCGTCCCGGGCGCCGAAGCTGCCGCCTTTGGCGGGCATGGCGCCACAGCAACTATCGGCGCGCTTGCCGGAGCTGGTGAACCCATTTCACCTATCATTCAGCTGATCATGCGCCTGCCAGGCGCCGTTGGTCTGGCCAATTCCTTTTTCGAGTTTCTCTCTTCCATGTTCCTGCCAGGCGCGCATAGCATCCTGCCTGGTTTCGACCCGTCAGTTCTGGCAGCTCATTTTGGGGTCCAGGCGCACTTGCCGCTCCCGGCAGTCGGGGCTGAGCATGTTCCAGTAAGCCTGGGGCTTTTACCTGGCAATGCCCCGATCTTCCAGGGGCTGGGTCAATTCGGGCACAATATCTCTGGCAAGCTGAGCGATCTCAGCTCCTTTGACTTGAAGGCCGGTGTCCCTGGTACAAACGGCACCGGTAATCTCTTAGCAGGGCATTTCGGCAAAGAGCCCTTGAACATTTCCGGGCAGCTCGATCTGAGCAAGCCGCAATTTGAACGGGCAGGAGTTTCTGCCGGACAAGCCCATGGCGCCGATGGAGTCGTCTCCGGACCAGGTCTTTCATCCAATGTTTCTGCCAGCCACCTTGCAGGCAATCACAGGCTCTTTTCGGATCAGATAACTTCCTTGAAAGGCAATGCCGGCGGCATTACTCTGTCCACCGGCACTCCGGCAGGTTCCGGACAGGCGCTTGTGCAGGGGAGCCAGTCTGCGCTGTCCGGACAGATGAATGTAGGCAGCACTTGTTTCGGACAGGAAGTCAGTCAATTGCCGTCTGCACAAATTAACGATCTCTCAGTCAGCGGACCCACACTCAACCAGAATGTAGGTTTCCATCTAGGCGGCTCCAGCTCGCCAGCCCTTGATTCAGGGTCGCTTGGAGCACCCGGGACTCATTCTGGATCTCTTCTCGGCCGGTCCGGCACCCAGAATCTTCTGGCTTCCGATGCCCCTGTATATCGCCCGACCATGGGCGGCTATTACAACCCGCAAGCGACAGGCAGCCCGGCTGTTTCAGCTGATTCGGCTTATGGCACAGCCTCCAATCAAGCACCAGGCTCGGACTCCTCCCAGATTGTCCAGCCGCTTAAAGCCAGGCAGCTGTCTTTTTCCGACTTGCACAAAGCTCAAGCTCCGCAATCTTCGCATCATCCGATCATGGACCACATCGGGCATCAAAGCAGAGGTTCCGCCGTCAGCCAGGGACCCGGCATGGACGGTATTGCCCATCGCAACCTGCCCCATACGGAACACCACGGGCACCCCACAGCCAGCTCCCATCAAACAGCCGCCCACAACAGCTCTGTCCAACCCAAAAACGCTCCACAACAAATGTCCCGTTCCCTCAGCCGCGCTGCCAGCCCGGAGTCCTCCGGGGCTAGTCTCGATAGCCAGACTGCCAGTGCACCGGACGGAGCCGACGGGAGCCAAGCCGCGCAGGGCGACCAAACGACTGAGACTTACACTGTGCAAAAAGGTGACAATCTCTGGGATATAGCGCATAAGCACCTGGGAGATGCCAGCCGCTGGAAAGAAATATACAATCTCAACTCGGACGTCATCGGCACCAACCCGGACCTCATCCTTCCTGGCGCTCAGTTGCAACTGCCCGGCGGCAGCCAGATAGCTGAAACAGCCAGCGCTGCCGGCAAATATATCGTCCAACCTGGGGACAATCTCTGGGACATCGCCAGGCACAACCTTGGTGACGGGACAAAATGGGGCGATCTTTTTAAAGCCAACGCTCAAGTTATCGGCGACAATCCCCGTCTCATCTTCCCCGGGCAAGAGTTGAGCATGCCCGACTGCGGCAACAGCCTCGCTTGCGCTGGGGGCAGCACAGATCCCACACTTGCCCAGTCGGCAGCCTCCGCCCAGGCAGCAGCCTCGGCGCAGGCGGCAGCTCCTTGCGTACAAGGGACAGCGCCTGCGGCCATGGAGGCTCCTGCGTCCGTCTCCCTAGGGAACGCGGGCGAAGGTATCCCGGCCACGAGCACAGGCGTCATCCCCTCGGCAAACGAAACGCAACTGGGGCCAGGCGCCGCTGGCGCAGCCGAACTTCCCCTGCAGTCTTCTGCAAGCAGCAACGGCATCGTAACCTCATCTCTGGCTCCAGACCTCTCTTTCCTGCACCGCAGACCTGGTAACCAGTAAGCCTAAGTTGCCGCCAAGATCTAAGTGCCTCTTGCCCTTACACCGGCAACTGAAGCGCAGCCGTCTCTAACTGCAGAATGGAATAAGCTCCGCCTTCCATCTGCCCGAACACGGCTGTGCCTTCAGGTACTGGTGACCTGCACAGCCCTGCACGATAGACATAGACAAATCACAAGCACTAAGCACGAACTAAGGCCAGGGCAGGTCGAAGTGGCGTTTTTTCTTGTTGTTCAACAGGTGAATTGCCGCTTAGCGGACATCAAGGGCAATTCTCTCGCGTTTGAGATCGCCTGAATAAATGATCTGCCCGTTAAAACTAAAGCGAACAATCTCTTCGCCGTCCGGAGCAGTAATGCGCTGGCTGGACGTGCCGTCCTGCCGGCAGACCAGTGTGCGGCGATAACCATCGGCTGACTTGAGCACGCCTCTTACCGAGCCGTCCGGAGCCATGCTGACGTCCTGTATGCAATCGGCAGAAATGAATTTGTTGAGGAGCTGGTGTTGAGCCAGGAATCTGGACGAGGGGCTCTCCGGAGAGAGGATATCGCTGACCATCTGAAAAGGGGTGGAAGAAGAAGAAGAAGAAGAAGACGTCTCCAATCTCTTCGTCGAAGACTGGCAAGCCATGCGTGGCAGAGCCGGAACATCAGTATGCTTGCCGGTCAGGCTTCTCAGCGAATTCCAGATCTGGAAATTGTCGAAACGCTCAGGGCTCGCACTGCTCTTGTGCGCCACGGATGCGTCCCTCTCAGGCAAGCAGCTGCCACAAGGCTCCATTCCTTGAGCTTGAGGACCCACCGGACCGAACCAGCTGTCCAGCACTTCCGTATTGACACGAGCACCCTTGTCCAAGCCAAACAATGCTAATACCATTTGCTGCCCCACTAGTAAGCCAATCAACCATCTCCTCGGACATTCTATGGATGCATCGTGGAAAAAATGTGACAGGTTTGTGAAAAGTTTGTGGAACCGTCATATCTGCGCAGCCAGATCGAACATTGCCTGCTGTATATCTGCTTGACTAACAGTCTGCCCATGAGACGGCCGCACGACAATCAGTCTCTCTATCCCCAGCTCATCTGCTGATAGCCCGTTCTCCACGGCAGCTGCAATTACCCAGATGCGGCGACTTCCCTTTGAGGTCGCTTTGAGGAGCTGTCCTATCACTTTGCCCTTAAGGGACTGGCTGTCGAAACGCCCCTCGCCAGAGATAATCAGGTCGCAAGCTTCAAGTCTGGCAGTCAGCCTGCACTTATCTGCTATCCACTGAAAACCAGGGACAATCTCGGCAGTCAGCGCTGCTGCCAGCCCGAAAGCCGTGCCACCGGCGGCTCCGGCTCCAGGCAGATCCCTCAGTCTTGCCGAGGTCGCAGCTTCAAGCACATCGGCAAAATTGAGCAAACCGGACTGAAGCATCTCCACTTGCGCGCCACTGGCTCCTTTCTGCGGGGCATAAACTGCAGCTGCACCGTTGTCTGAGAGCAAAGGGTTCTCCACATCAGAGATGATCGTGAAGCGAGCTTTCGACGACCACTTAGCCAGCGCGCGCAAATCGCAATTCCTTATGTCAGACAGCATGCCGCCTCCTCCTGGCGGAAGCTCCCTTCCCTGCTCGTCGAAAAAGCGCGCTCCCAGAGCAAAGAGACAGCCAGCGCCACCATCTGTAGAGGCACTGCCGCCCAGGGCTATGACTATTTCGCTCACACCTTCCAGAAGGCAGGCTTCAAGCACCTGCCCCAATCCAACTGTGCTGGCCGACATGGGTTGCAACTGAGCTTGCGACAATCCGCCAATACCGCAAGCTGATGCCAGCTCGACCACAGCCAACCGGCCAAGAGAAAGCCACTTTGCCTGGGCGGGTTGACCGACGGCTCCTTCCACCTGGCAATGCCGAACCTCGCCGCCCAGCGCCAGATGAAGCGTCTCGACCGTGCCGTCGCCGCCGTCGGACAGGGGAACAAGAAAGATATGCGGCCGCTTGCGCCTTCTGGCACACCCGCACCTCAGTCCCGCGGCAATGGCTTGAGCGACTTCCGTTGGGGACAGTGTGCCTTTGAATGCTGTCGGGGCTACCAGAATTCGGGTCATGCTCGATCTCGAGTGCGCCGCTAAGACTTCAGTGAAAGGAGGGCTCAAAGAGCCATCTTCGACTTAAATGTCCTGTCCTAAGGTGTGCCGGCTCTGTCAGTTTACTCCTGTCAGGGCCTATTTTCAGGATAGCTGTCAACGAGAGACAAGCAAGCAGCGTTCGAACAAACTGATCAACTGAAGATCGCCATCAGGGAAATTGTCAGTCTGCGCGTCTTCAAGAGTATGAATGAATTCTCTGAATTGAACCGACAGGACTCGCTTCAAATCGCTCGGCAGATCTGAAAGCGAGCAGGGCGTCATGAGCAACTTTCTGTTTTCAAAATAAGATTCAGGGGCAAACATGTTCCTTGCTCCATTAGTAAGCGGTGGATTCGGTGCTTCCGCCGCTGTCTTTATGCAATCTGCAGAAATTGACGACAGTCCGCCACCAAAGTTCCATTAACTCACATTTGCAGAATTTTGACAGCTCAACAGGACCAAGGGGGGACCTGCGGAAAAACTGCATATAGTTATAATGAGAATTGCCGAGTCGAAAGCTTCAGGCGCCAGATATTGACTTCAAATCAAATGCTGAAATCGAAAGGTCTTGCCCTGCCATTAAAAGCCATCACCGACTTCCTTTCACGATTTAGCCTGGGCGTTATCCATTTGAGCGCCTGCCTTGTCGTCACCTTCACAGCAGCAGCATTTTTCGGTCGCTTTGACTGGTTGTGCGATGTTCTGTCCAGCTTCCGGGCACAATACGTTATCGCCCTGGCAGCAGCCTGCTTATTTGCCTTCCACCGCCCGCTGCTGCTGTCTCTTTTTATCCTGGCTCTGGTGGTCAATCTCGCTGACATTGCTTGCCTGTACCTGCCAGGCACGGGAGCGGAGCCTGCCGGGGCACGGCTCAAAGTCATGTCCATGAATCTTGAGGCCATCAACAACAAGAAATATGCCTCAGCGGTTCAATGCATCGAGTCACTCGATCCTGACGTAATTTCCTTGCAGGAAGTCGATCAACCCTTTTGCGATTATCTAATCAGCCACCTGCCTCGTTATAAATACACAAAGATGCTGCCAGACCGCCTCTGTGCCGGTGTCGGCATAATGAGCAAGTTTCCCATTGAAAGCAGCGCTGTGCACCACTTTGGTTCGAACTTCCCAATGCTGGTCTGCCGGGTGAAAAGTTGCCTGGGACCGCTTAACTTTATGGTGGCCCATCCGCTGCCTCCCTATGGCGGACAATTCTGGCATCAGCAAGGATTGTTCGCCGAAGGCGCCGGAGAAATCTGCCGCACATTGAAAGGTACAACCATACTGGCAGGAGATTTCAATGCCACGCCCTGGTCTTTCCGTTTCCACCAGCTCCAAGAATGTGCCAGGCTCACCGACAGCTGCCAGGGCTTCGGACTACAGCCTACATGGACAACACACTGCGCAGCCCTGCTCATTCCCATCGATCATTGCTTACTCAGCGATAATCTTGTCGCGGTCAGCCGTCACATTTGTGAGGACGTTGCCTCCGACCACTATCCCCTCTACCTGGAGATCGCCCGTGCCGCCGGAGGCCCACGCTACAATATCTCCTCGTCTTCGACCTTGACGTTGCCGCACCGCCGGCAATGGCGCACAAAAGGAGCTAGCCCCAGCCATTCTTGAAAGATGGAAGAAGGACATGCTCCAGACACCTGTCGCCCCCGTCATCCAGGCTCCTTCTAACAGTCAATAATGGTCGGCCACAAGAATAAGTGACCGATGCCTGATTTCGGCACATTCGCGCT
>JAHFBI010000321.1 GCA_023250095.1 Candidatus Melainabacteria bacterium | reverse complement strand
CATTCCTGGCGGGGCATATGCCAATCGCCAGTCCTATGAAAGCCAGGTCGATATTAATCCTGATCTTCCGCTATCGCTGTGCGATCTATTCTTTGATCCTCAAACATCAGGAGGGCTCATCTTTTCACTGCCGGAATCTCATGCCTCCCTTCTTCTTACCAGACTGAGGGAAGCCGGCTTGAGAGCCTCGTGTATAGGTGAGTTCAGAGTGCGACCGGAAGGAGCCGTCGAGGTACTAATCAAGTGAACGAAAAGAAACAGACCCTGGATCTCCGTGGACTCACCTGCCCGGAACCAGTGATTGCAGCCAGGAGAGCCTTCGACGACCGGACTGTCAGCCTTGTCGAGGCCCTCGTCGACGACGATGTCTGCGTCAACAACCTTCTTCGGCTGGCAAGGTCTTTGAGAGCAAGCTTTTCTTCTGCAAGCAAGAAGGACCATTTTCTTGTGACCATAAGCCGCAGTACGAACCCGTCCGTGGTAGGCACAACTTCGGTCATTCAGGTGGACGAGCAGGTGGCAGCAGCGGGCGCATCAGCGGAGCCGGTCGAGTCCAGGGTACTGGGTTGCGTGCTCTTTCTGTCCAAGGACACTCTCGGGCAGGGTGACGAAGAATTCAGCCGCGCTCTCCTCAATATATTCCTGCAAACAACCCTGGAAGCAGGACAGCACCCAAGGGCGATCCTGCTGATGAATTCCGGAGTTCGCCTGATGTCGCCGGCTTCGCAGGCGCGCAAAGTGCTCGATGACTTCAGGCAGGCTGGCTGTGAAGTGCTCGCTTGCGGGCTGTGCCTGGATTACTACAAGCTGAAAGACGAGGTCCCCCGGGATCAGATCACTAACATGTTCGCCATTTGCGAATATCTTTTTGCCGCTGAGAAGATAATACAGCCCTGACAGCCTGGCAAGTGCCCATCCAGGCTCCCGATGGCTGGCAGTACTAGATTCTTTAGCCCAAGATTATGGCTTGGCAAGGGACTGCTGCCTGCCAAAGACGACTGAGCTCAATTCCACCAGAGCGCAAGGAAGTTCATCAGGAACTTATTTTGTGCGGGCCTGCTGGCTCAATCCTGAGAAAAATCGGAGCGAAAAGCAAAAAAGAGGATGACGATCGAGCTGACAGCCAGAAAAATGAGTGAGAGGACAGCGAAATTGCAGGTGCCTGACACGAGATTGTAAATCTTGGCCATGTCCATGACTTGATCCCCGCAAGCTCGCCAGAGAAAGTGTAACAGTAAGTTGCGCAGATGAAAACTAAATCAAGAATCAGGATGGCGATGTAATTGAGGTTTTCCCCATCACTTCATCAAATTCGGACTGGAGCGGGAAGGTCTCGTAAGCGCTGACGGCTCTGGTGACCATTGCACCAGCAACATTGCCGGCCATGCCAGCCGACTGCCATTGCTGAGGGCTCAGGCGCGATAGATAGGCGATGCTGTGGTCTGGCTCGAGTATGCGCAAAAGGTAATGCAATAAACCGGCAACATAAGCATCTCCGGCTCCCACTTCACAGACAGAGGCAACGGCAACCGGAGGGCAGGTGACCATGCTGTTTTCCGTGAGAATGATTGAGCCCTCTGCTGACAGCGTAACAACGACAGCCGCCGGAGAGAACCGGCGAAGGAGCCGCCGGGCAAGCAGCTCGACTTCATCGCCAGGAGTGCCGCCCGCCCAGAATAAAAGCTCGGGCAGGTTGAATTTGAGAATATGGACCGAGCTGAAAACGGATTCCAGCTCAGCCCGGGCTTGCTCGCCTGAGCCAGAGGGGAAGCTGGCGTCAAAAGAAATAATGGCACCCATCTGCCGGCAAAGAGAAAGCGCCTTTTGCACGGCTGACTTCCGGGGATCCTTCAACAGGGAGATACCCGTGGCATGCAAGAAGCGCACTCCCTCGAAAGCCTCCGCGGGCACTTCTTCGGGACGCAGCATATCGGCTGCATGTGGTTTGGGCCAGTTAAAGAACTGGTGCTCACCACGCTCATCGGTAGTCATGTAACACTGTGCAGTGGGAAAGGAGCCGTCGACGCGCAGATATGTCAGATCGACACCTTCCCCCTTGAGCTTGTCGAGCAAAAAATGGCCGTGCAGGTCGTCGCCTATCTTGCCGATCAAGCGTACTTTGTCGCCAAGACGGCTCAGCCCGATGGCAGTGTTGGTGGCGTTACCGCCCAGTGCCCGGTAGAAACGGCTGGCCGTGCGCATGCTTTCGCCCGGCTCAGTTGATAGCCAGTCAACTACGACCTCACCTATCGTGATAACAGTCATCGGCAAAGCCTATCCTAAGACCTCTCCGGCAAGCGGAATGAGGAGAAGGGACGCCGCCGAAAACAGCCCTGCCGGCTCAGGCTGATTTTTTTCCAGCATCCTGCAGCACCTGCGGGTACAAGGTATAAGCCGGCCGGATAACAGGAAGCAGAGCCAGAGCTTTCGGGGTCGGACCCCGGGAGACGATCTTGCCGGAAATAATGGCCATGGGCACGTTGACCTTGCCCAGCCAGAATTCATGAGCGATATCGGCCTTCATAGACATTTCAATGACTGGCTTCAAGCGCGTCGGTCCGACGATAATCTTCATCTCATTCCCGTCAGAGCAATCGATCGTAAGTGTGCCTTCCGGATCGCGATAACGGAACTGCACGATCAATTTCGCCTCAACAAGCTTCCCCGACATGCCAGGATCGTCCTTGATACGACGCCAGAGCATATCCATTACATGATGCAGCTCATCGGAATTGCAGAAAACAGCCATCACCAGGCCCCCTTCAAGATATACTCGAGATCCTCTACAGAAGCTTCTCTCACGTTAAACATTATGGCAGAATCCGTGCTGGCTACAACAGCCAGTTCGCTGATTTCATCTTGGGAAAGGGCAGGTACGCCAATATCACGCAAGCGCGTAGGCAGGCGGCAAGCCCTGTGGAGCTGCCTGACGGCCTCGATAAGCTGCTCAGCAGCCTGGCTATCGTGTTGGCTCGCCCCGGCAAACCAGTGCCCGACAGGCTCGGGGGCAGCGCGCAGAGCTGCGCACAGCGACCGGAAAGCAAAAGCAAAGCGGTGGGCGCAGGCAGCCATGTTGAAGATCATGCCGTAAGGCAGAAAGATGGCGTTGGTCACACCGTGGTGGGTGTCGTAGCGCGCCCCTACAGTGTGCGCCAGTGCATGTACAATCCCGACGCCGCCGTTGGTGAAGGCAATTCCGGCCATGGTACTGGCTATCAGCGTGGAGGATCTGGCGTCGAGATCGTCACCATGCATGGTGGCACGGCAGAGATCCTGGAAAATCATGCGCATGGACTCGAGGCACAAGGCATCGGAAGCGGGATTGGTAGTCGTGGCGCAAAAACACTCGATGGCATGAGTGAGGGCATCCATGCCGGTGGCGGCCGTCAGCTTCGGCGGAAGGGACATAAGCAGCTTCGGATCGAGGACGGCAACGGACGGGAAAAGATAATAGCTGCCGAAGGCAAGTTTGGTATGTTCATCCTTGTTCTTGACCATGGCCACCGCCGAGACTTCTGAGCCTGTGCCGGCGGTCGTCGGCAGGACCACGAGAGGCGCGAGCGCCCGCGGCACGGCATGCATGCCTTCAAAGTCACGAATATCGCCATCGAGCACAAGTGAAATATTCGCCGCTTTGCCGGTGTCGATGACAGACCCGCCGCCGACGGCAACAATACAGTCGCAGCCATGCTGTCTGGCCAATGCGGAAGCGGACCGGACACAATCGAGATCCGAATCAGGCGGCACCTGATCAAAGATAACAGGATCGCCCAGTCCGGCCTCCTTAAGCGATTCCAGAACCGCTCTCAAGACTCCGGCTGCGACAAGATTGGCATCGGAGACGACAAAGGGACGACTTCCCCCCAGCTCTTTCAGAATGTCTCCGACACCATACGCGGTATCTTCACCGAAAACAATCTTGGTGGGCGAATAAAATGTAAAGGGTAGCATCTTCGTCAAGGAACTTGCATTCGCCGTGATCTCGTGCCGCCATCAGTGTCACCGCCACGGAAGCTCCGGCTCTTGGAGGCAGTCGCCAGCAATGTCAGCTTAATGCAAATGCCAACCAGGAAGAAAGACTTTCGCCCAATAATAACAAAGAGTTCACGGCACCCCATGGCAACCAGAAAGTCTGTCTGGAAACAATTCCGCTGATCGGCAGGTCTTTCTTTTTGTCGGCTCCAACATCCTGGATGAGCGACATGCATATATACATGATCTACAATTAATCACCTCATGAATTGGCAAGTGGGCGCCCAAAGCCGCCCGACAACGGGCGGAGATTATTTTGGGTTTACAGCAGGTGGCTGTTTCTGCGTTAAGCTAAATGGATCAATATAAGTTGCCAGGCATCGCTTTATTTGAGGGTTACCGATGACATTTTCGTTGCCGCCCGCGCGGTCTTCAGCTTCCGGTCCGTCGCCTTCAAAGGGAGCTTTCGTCCGTCCGGTTCTTAACTCTCACATCATCGCTGTCACACTGTCTGTGGCAGCTGCATTTGCTTTTCAATCACCCTCATCAAGCGCCCAGAAAAAGCCACGTAATGCCACAGGACACCTTCCTTCCGGAACGCTGCTCCTGCCTCTGACGCCAAAACTCGATGACCGTGGTGGGTATTCCACCCAGGATCCCTCGCCGCTCGCCCGTTTTTCCGGCAAGCAAAACCGCCTCCAGCTCACGCCGTCTGCGCCTGACTCCCCGGAGAGCACTGCCAGTCACATGCCAGCTCTCCCCGCCGGCAATAGTGCCCGTCCAGCTGCGGCCAGACCCGCGACGGCAGCCGGCACTACGCCGCCCTCGGCCCCAGCCAGGGCAATCGCCGGGACTGGCCGCCCGCCGGCTCCAGCCGTACCTGCCACCAGACCGGGCAGCGATATCTCAGCTGAGGCTGCCGCTCCCGATGAAGGCGCCGAACAGGGGCTTTCAGAGGTTGACGAGAACTCCCTTCTCAAGGGAACGGTGCAAATAGTTGCCGATGACACTGAGTACGATCAGCAGAAGAACACTTTTCTAGGCACGGGCAACGCCGTGGCAATCATTGCCGGACAGGATTCAAAACTTGAAGCAGACACTATCCTTTACGACCAGAACAGCCAGACCATCGATGCCCGCGGCAATGTGAAGATACTGCGCAACGGCCAGCTCACAACCGGCAGTTCCTTTCGTTTCCAAGTCAATTCCGATGAATATCTGATAACCGATCCAGACACCGAGTTGCAAGGCACAACTGTCATTGCGCGTGCCGCCCGGGGCACCAAGCAGGGCATGACGTTCAAGAACGGCACGATACAGATGCCGCAGCCCATCCACATCACAAACAACAGCAACTACGGCCCGACCAGCATAGCCGAAGAAAATGCCGAGAAGGCTGCCCACCCCGATGCTTTCCTTCCTGCAAAGCCGAGCTACGTGTTCAAAGCACGCAAAATGGTATACGAGAGCTACAAGAAAGACGGCGGCAACCTGACGGTGTTTGGCGGTAAAGTTCAATTCGGCAACTTCAACGTGCCGCTGCCCAAATTCACTGCTAATGTGGCTCAGGAAAACACAAGAGTCGTCTTCCCCGTCACACCGGTTATCGGCAACAACCTTCAGGTCGGCGGGCTCAACATCGGTCCGAGTTTCAACTACGCCGTGGGCAAAAGCGGCGCATTCTCCTGGTCCCCTCTCTTGCAGATTGGCGGCAGGAACATCTATGGCGGCGGCACCGAGAATAACAGCGGCAAGC
>JAHFBI010000320.1 GCA_023250095.1 Candidatus Melainabacteria bacterium | reverse complement strand
ACATTCGCAGCATGCGTAAAATCTACGACAGGCGAAGACTTGCCCTGATCAAGGCTCTGCGACACTATCTTGGCCAGCGTGTGAATATGTCAGCAGAAAGTGCCGGGTTACATCTTATGGTCGAGATCGACCATAATCTTGGTGACGATGAGCTTTTGAGCAGGGCCAGACAGGAGGGCGTACCTATTCTGAGCACCCGGCAATACTATATTGGAGAAGGGCGTCCGGGAGAATTTTTGATACCATTCGCCCGTCTAAATGAGCAAGAAATTGACTTTTACATCAAGCGATTGGCTGCAGGCGTGGAGGGCACCGCCTGACACCGACCGGGAGTTCGGCTGTGCTTTCTAAGGAGGCGGACACAAGTTGCATATAATGCTGAACAGCGGCAAAAGAACTCGAGGCCATATGCTGGCAGCATAACACCGGGCAGGAGGGAGCACATAGCGACATGGAGCTTGTCCTACATCTGGAATATAAACCTAGTGTGCCCCTTTTCCGGCGGCTGTCGGATGCTTTGCGTAAGGCAATAGTCGATGGGCGGCTGAGCCCTGGACAGCGACTGCCGTCCGTGCGCGACTTGAGCTCATCGCTGCGCATATCGCGTGCCACGGTGTTGAGAAGCTTAGAAGATCTGCACAGCCAGGGATATCTGGAAAGCTCGCCGCGCTCTGGCGCCCACGTGCGCAGGACGCTGCCTGGAGAACTCGGCGGAATCAGGGCATCCTATCCTGATGAACGCGCTCTTCGCTCTCATCAGGTGGCGCCCGTCGGGCTTTCGGTTTACGGCGCCCGCCTCTTGGAAAATGATGCCAGCGAGAGAGCAACAGCATTTCTGTATCCGGAAACGAATTATGGTGGTCCGCCGCTGGATCTGGCGCCTCTGAAGCAATGGAAGGACTTGCTGGTGCGCCACTGTCGCAAGCGTGATCTCTGCGAGCAGGAGTACATACTGGAGCCTTTTGGCTATCCGCCATTGCGGCAGGCAGTAGCTGCCTTCTTGAGGCAGTCGCGTGCGGTGCGATGCACGGCCGAGCAGATAATGGTTTTCTCGAGCAGGCAGGCCCGGCTGAGTATCCTTGCTCGCGTATTGCTTGACCCTGGTGACCATGTAGCCGTAGAGAATCCAGGTTTTCCCGGCTTCAGGCACGTAGCGGCCCCCTATGGTGCCATTATTGATCCGGTCCCAATCGATGGTGAAGGGATTAGCGTAGAATCCTTAAGACGCCTTCGCCCAGCACCCAAGCTTGTCTATGTCACGCCTTCACCTCATGATCCAACTGGTGTTGTCATGTCTCTTGCCAGACGGAAAGAGCTTTTGGCTTGGGCTCACAGCACGGCAACTCTTGTCCTGGAAGATGATTTCGACTGCGAGTACTGCTACGAGGGACAACTGCTGCCGTCTTTGCAAGGCATTGACTATGGCAATATCGTCATTTACCGTCGCTGCTTCTGGAAAGTACTATTTCCTGTTTTGCGCTTAGGATTTCTTGTCATTCCCAAACAACTGGTACCCATAATGTCTCTGGCCAAGGCGAAAGTTGAGCGGGACGTGCCGTTATTGGAACAATTGGCTCTAACTGACTTTATCAACGAGGGACACCTGGAGCGTCACATTCTCAGGATATCAAAGGTCTATGATGCGCGCAGACAGGCGATGGTGAAAGCATTGACTCGCTATTGCGCCAGTTTCATTTCGATTTCGAAGGCGAGCAGCGGCATGCATTTGATTATCTGGATTCATAGCACTCTGTCCGATGAAGAGCTGCACGCGCTCGCCTTCGAGGCCGGGATCTCCATGCTGACCACCGGACCTTACTATGTAGGGCAACCAAGGCGTGGCGAATTCATGATCTCTTTTGCCCAGCATGACGAGCTTGAGATCGAGGCAACAGTTAAGCAACTGGCTCGCCTTTTGAACCAACGTGGTGGCTGACCCGCCGCAGTGGCCCGATTGTTGTCTTGAATCTAATTTCTTGTTCGTCTCGCTCAAACAGGGCTCCTGCCTGGCATCTCAGGCTAAGGCTCTTCCTGAGGCTATTCAATCCAGATGGTCTCATCTGCATTATTTCAACTGCCAATCTTTTTCTCGATGTCGGTAAGTTTGCTCTGAAGCGCTTTCAAGTAAGGGCTTTCCCTATTTGCAGGTATTTGGGGATTGTTTGTAAGAACCTGTCTGAGCGTATCCCTTGCTTTGCGAAGTTCGCCCTGTGTTTCGTAAACTCTGAGCAGGTGCAGAAGGGCATCCACTGCTTCAGGGCCGTTCGGACCGAACAGGCTTTCCACGACACCTGCCAGCTCGGTGAATAATGTTTCAGCCCGTTGAAAATTCTTCAACTCCAGCTCCACCATCGCCAGCGCTTTAAGGCTTTCGATGCTGCGCCGGTCGGTCAAATCGAAATATCGGGACGTGTCCAGCGCCAAAGAATACTTCTTCGCGGCTTCTCTGAGGTCTCCCCTCTTAATTGCTGACGATCCACTCTTCATGTACTCCTTCCACAAAACTGATTGAATACAAAATTCTGGACTTGAACCTTTCGGATTAGCCATCGACTCTATTCTCCAGTGTCCGTAGGCAGTGATGTCAATCTTCAGAGCCGGCGCTGATTGTATCTTGCTTCTTCTGCATGAGACAGGCCAGTTTGTCAACGCGGCTTCGGCCGCTTGCCCCGGAAATGCGCCAGTCCAGGCACATCTGAGTCCAGTTGTCGCTGGAGCGCCGGGACAAAAGGAACAGTAAAGGACAGATGCAATCTCAAACACTGGGTATATCGCGCGACAGCGGTTGCACAACAATAGTGGTGCCTGGCAAAGTTGAGTTTGGATTTACTGAGGGGCGCCCGGGTCATACTATAACAAGTAGCATGCAGCAAGAAAAAGGGGGTTCAGCGCACCGGGTGTGTCGGGGAGGGAATATCACCCGGGGCCGTCCATTGGCCGCCGGGCGACAGGGCTCAGAAGAATTTAGCCCCCTCGGTGTCCTGAGGCAGTTGTATCAGTTTGGGTTGGCTTGAGCGCTTTGCCGATCCAGGCTACAGCCATTGTCGATAGGACAAAAACCAGATGGATCAATACCAGCTTGCCCAGCTGAGACCAGTCGGTTGAGTTGGCATTCATGAAAGCCTCCAGAAGCTGAATGCTGGATACACCCACAAGAGCGAGTCCGAGCTTTAGCTTCAGTGTGACTGGATCGATGTGATCCAGCCAGCGCAGCCGGTTGTTTGTGCCGGTTATGGGCAGCTCGCGCACGAAGAGTACGAAGCCTCCGATCATCGTCACGACGATCAAGTTGGCGATCATGACGATGTCCACCAGGTGCAGGATGCCGAGCAAGAGGGCTTCATCGTCGACGCTGGTCAGATGGGTGATCATGTGCCAGAGCTCGGCATAGAACTTCCAGACATACAGCCCTACTGCCGGGATCAGTCCCAGATAAAGGGGCGCCAGAAGCCAGCGTCCGGCGAAGATGATGTTGCAGGGTTTGAGCTGGTCGGTGGATGGTGCGTTTTTCTCCATTCAGATTCCTTATGTAAGTAAGTTCAAGACAACTCCGTCCTGCCGGTGGCAGGACGGAGAAAAAAGGGGTGCTGCGGAACACCGATGTTTAAGCCTCCTTAGCACAGGGCTCATAAAAAGAATCAGCTGACAGCGCCGGAGGCAAATCTGGCAGCCGTTTCTGCTTCCAGAGCTGTGAAGCGCTCATCAAGAGCTTTGCTGGCTGCTGCCGACTCTTCGGACAGGTGTTGCTTAGCTGCAGCGAAGTCGGAATTGAGATCAGCCGACAGGTTCGCCAGAAAGATCGCGAACTTGCCTGCGGTCTCGTTAGCAAGCGATTTGCCGAAGTCATCCAGCGCCTTTATAGGTGCCAGGTCGTCGACCAGCGGGCTGATGGTCGCGCTGAGGACGAAACGTGCCACACTGTCGCCGGTCGATTGGCCGCGGTGCAGGCGGCGCAGGCATTTCCCGAGCAGGTCTTCCGTCATGTGCAGGAGCGCGAGGTGGCTGCTTTCGGTTTCAGCAGGCAGCAACTTGCGCCCCCACATGTAGGCCAGGATGGAAGCCGTCTCCTCCAGGTAAGCGCTGTTTGTGAGACGATCACGCTCGATGTCTATTGAGTGGCGGTCAAAACCGCAGGGGATCGGCTTGTTGAGCTCGACGACGATATGGTCGCGGTAGTGCCGGTCGCCGAGTCTTGTCTGCTCGATGACGATAGGACCAAGTACGATCTCGCGCGGTGTCGTGAAGGTCAAAAGGTCGTGCTTGTGCAGGTCGGCAAGAAACGTTTTCCAGCTGTGCTCCTTTGCGGAGGCACGCTGGAGAATGTGGGCGAAGGCTCGCACATGCACTGAAAGGAATATCCCGTCGTACTCCGGGCAAACAAACTTGGTAGGCAGACTCACTGGTCCTCCTCTATTGATTGAGTTGAATTCGACCGTTCCGCTTCAGTGGTCTGTCTCGTCATCAATTGCAGGGGCGACGAGGCGGCGGGCACGGTTCACATTTAGCATTGCTTCCGTTATGCGCTTGTTGAGAGCTTTCAGCTGTGCAAGGCGCAGTTCAGGCAGGCTGCTGGACTGCCCGTCGTCGAGAGTTTGCCTGGCTGACTCAAGGAGGGACATGGCCTCCAGAGCCTGCGGGCAGTCGGCAGCGTTGTTTGCCAGCTTTTCGACTTCTTTCAGTCCAAGACGCAGGTAAACCAGGTTTTCGCCGATGACAGCGCGCCAACCGGCAGGACCTCTCAGTCCGGGAAAGACACAGGCGGCCAGGCTCAAAAATACATTGGCCACCGGGATTAAGGTGGCGATAAGAATCAAAGAGCGCATGATTGTATCTCCGAAGTAATTAAAAGAATTCCCGGATTGCTCCGGGACTGGTCGTCGTTTCCTGCCTTTAAGGCACCTTTTTACCCTGCCGACCAATGGCCGGGGAAGCTGTCTCTGTATGATGGCTGACTGGTTTGGCTCTGGGTTCTGGGGTGCTTCTTTGATGAGTGCTCTAACGACGTGTCTTGGACTAGCAAAAAGGCCTGGTTCAGATCAGCATAAATATTGTGAACCAGTCCTCTTTACAATGGGTTACACTTGTAGTCCTGTCAGGCTTTTGAGGCATTTCGTTTTGCCAATTTCCCGCTGTCAGGGCAATTGGCATCGGGTGCCGTCATTCTGGAGGGAACGGCACGGCATTGCGCATTCAGGCTGTGGGCAACCCAGCTTGAGTAATTGGAACTAGCGAAGCGGCGCACTGAGATTCTCTTTCACATCTGCTGTGTTTTCCATGTGTGCCCGGCAGGCAGGCAAATGCTTTTGTCAGCTCGCAGAGCAGCGCTAAAGACTCTTGCCTTACGTGAGACGATTCTTATTCCCGAGCAGCCGCCGGCCCCCTGCCTGTGGCTTCTGTGTAAAGAGGCGCGTTGATCCTGGCTGGCGGCCTTAATAAAGTGAGAGGTCTATTTTTTCCGATATTAGAGACAACCCGATCGCCTTTACACCCTTCTTTTGTGCATTACAGCTTTGTTTTTCTTGAGGCTTAAGTCCCAGGGGGGGTGTCAGGTTTTGATCGTCTCTTGATTTCTTCTCCAGTTCTGCCGCACGAGAGGTTTGCTGAGTCTGCCTTGGCGGCTCCAAAGGAGTTGCATATGGAATTTGTTGCTCGCCTCTTGATAGAGGCATACATGCGCATGGCCCGTTTGATTTTTTGGAAACGGCGCAATGCCAAGTTTATCGTCTTGCTTGGCGG
>JAHFBI010000319.1 GCA_023250095.1 Candidatus Melainabacteria bacterium | reverse complement strand
CAAGCTTCCTCTGTCTGAAACCGAGCATTAAATTGCCGCCAACAAAAATCCAGGTACTCGTCACTGCCGCCCGTAAATGTAGGACTAGGCTCCGGAGTAGACGGAACATATGTCATAGGCTGCTCCCCGATACTGGTGTCTACCATCTCAACGTACAAAACTGAAAAACGTTCAAATTTCATTGCCTGTTCCAAATGGCTGTTATCCGTGCTCATCTAGGCACCCGACGGACTTCAGACATGGGGGTAAGAATTTAGACCGATATCGGTTTAAATTCTTACCCCCATTGACCTGTCTTCCGTCCTCAGGCAGGCTATCTTCCAGTTTCCCCAGAGACTTGCGAGCGCACCCCCTCACAGCCAGTCCGCAACTTCTGTTCAACTAGCCGACAGACCAGATTAGACCGAGTGTAACAACAATGTGCGCAGTCTCTTTATGCTGCCATCCCATATGTCCATCTCCCACCCACCTGATTCCAGCCAGACACCCAAAATAAGATAAACCAGGCGAAGGCACTATTCAAAAACCATTCATTGGCACGGTCAGTCCGGTCGACGTTATCGACTGGCAGTTAATAAACTGTCGGTTGTCTCCTGTTACAGTCTTTTTTGACTATGTGTTCAGACTCGCCATCCTTTACAATATGCGGCGTATTCATCAACTCTATCGTTCATCTCTGACTCTACTTACAGACCTCTATCAATTGACGATGGCTTACGGTTACTGGAAATCACAGACCAGTGACAAGGATGCCGTTTTCAATCTTTTCTTTCGCAAACCTCCCTTTGCAGGTGGGTTCGCTGTTTCCTGCGGACTAACATCGGCTATTGATTATCTTTTGGACTTCGGATTCAAAGATGATGATATTGATTACCTGTCCTCCCTCGCCGGTGATGATCACGAACCCCTCTTCGAGCGATCCTTCCTGGATTATCTCAAGCAGCTTGAATTCACCTGTGATGTCGACGCGATCCCAGAAGGAATACCTGTTTTTGCTCAAGAGCCTTTGATCAGAATAAAAGGGCCCATCGTTCAGTGCCAGATTCTTGAAACAGCACTCCTCAATATTTTCAATTTTCAAACTCTCATCGCAACAAAAGCCGCCCGCATCAGGCAGGCCGCAGGCGACAACCCCGTGCTCGAGTTTGGCACACGTCGAGCGCAGGGCATAGATGGTTCGCTCACAGCCAGCTGGGCAGCCTATATTGGTGGTTGCAATGCTACATCCAACGTATTGGCCGGAAAACTGTACGGTATCCCGGTCAAAGGAACCCATGCCCACAGCTGGGTAATGTCATTCGACAGCGAGCTGGAAGCTTTCAAAGAATATGCCAAAGCCATGCCGAACAACTGTCTCTTTCTCGTAGACACATATGATACGCTCACCGGCGTAAAACATGCCATTGAGGTCGGACGCTGGCTCAAAGATAACAACCATAGACTGCTGGGCATCAGACTTGACTCAGGAGACCTGGCCTATCTGAGCATAGAAGCCCGTAAATTGCTGGACGAAGCCGGCTTCACCGACACCATCATTGTTGCCAGCAACGATCTTGACGAGCACATTATCACGAGTTTAAACATTCAAGGAGCCGCCGTCAGTGCCTGGGGCGTCGGAACGAAACTGGTTACCGCATTCGACCAGCCGGCGATAGGCGGCGTATACAAGCTAACGGCCGTGCGCAGCCCGGGACATCCCTGGCGTTACTGCCTGAAGCTTTCCGAGCAGGCTATCAAAATCTCCACTCCCGGCATCCAGCAAGTGCGGCGCTTTTTCGTGGACGGACAGTACGTAGGCGATGCAATTTATGACGAACTACAGCCGCCGTCAGAAAGCTGCATCATAATTGATCCGCTCGACATGACCAGGCGCAAGACAATTGCCTCAGGCACTCCCTTTAAAGATCTCCTGGTCCCCATCTTCCGCCAAGGCAAGCTTGTCTACGCCTGCCCCCCGGCCGCTGAGATAAAGCGCACAGCTGAACAAGATCTCAAGTGTTTCCACTCCGGCATAAGGCGCCTGCTCAACCCACACACTTATCCAGTCGGTCTTGAGCAAAAGCTTCATGAATTGAGAACAAGTCTCATCCTGGAAGCCAGAGGGGTACAACGATGAGGTCCGGAAAGCCTATCATCTTCAGCACGGGCAGCTACACTTACTTGAAAGAGTCTATGGAAGCCAGCAATCGCTTTGACACCGGTGTTGTCGAAACAAGAGCTTTCCCAGATAATGAACTATACCGCCGACTCCTGACACCTGTCGACAGGCGCGATGTTGTCTTGGTCGGAGGCACGATTAGCGACTCAGACACTCTTGAGCTTTACGATCTCGCTTGTGCCATTGCCAAATACGGAGCAGCAAGCCTGACTCTTGTTATCCCATATTTCGGCTACTCCACCATGGAAAGAGCTGTCAAACCTGGTGAGGTGGTCACAGCCAAAACAAGGGCTCGCCTCCTTTCCGCTATCCCGCAAGCCATGCACGGTAACCGTATATTTCTTCTCGATCTGCATTCAGAAGGGCTTCCTCACTATTTCGAAGGTCAGACCATCACCCGTCATATCTATGCCAAGCAAGCCATAACTCAAGCCATTGCCAATCTCCTACAAAAAGATTTCACCCTTGCCTCCACTGATGCCGGGCGCGCCAAATGGGTGCAGTCGCTGGCAAACGATATGGGCGTCCCTGCCTCCTTTGTCTTAAAACGGCGGACAGAGGGCAATAAGACCGAACTTGCGGCTATCAGCGCCCATGTTCAAGGGAGAACCGTAATCATTTATGATGACATGATCCGCACTGGCAGCTCGCTTATTACGGCAGCCCGAGCATACAAAGAAGCTGGCGCCGGACCAATCTTCGCTGTTGCCACACATGGCGTGTTTCCGGGGGAAGCTCTCGCCGAAATTGAAAGGACAGCCCTTTTCCAAGCCATAATCTGCACCAACACGCACCCTCGCGCTAGATACCTGGCAGGAGGATTTCTGTCCATTGTAGGAATCGAAGATATTCTGGTAAATAGTCTCACTGTAGGAATGGACCCTTGAAACTGATCAAGACTGCCGCAGCCGTTCTCAATCAAACTCCCTTCGACTGGGACAACAACAAGCGCAACATTTTGAGCGCCATCGCCGAGGCTCGGCTAAACAACGTCACAATTTTGTGCCTGCCGGAACTTTGTATAACAGGCTATGGTTGCGAAGATGACTTTTTTCGCGTCGATCTGCGCGAACGTGCCTGGGAAATGCTTAGAGAAATTCTGCCTGCCACTGCCGGCATGATCGTTTCACTCGGGCTCCCGGTTCTCTATAACAACGCTCTCTTTAACTGTGCCGCCATGGTTGTAGACGCAGAGATCCGAGGGCTTGTCGCCAAACAAAACCTGGCCGGGGACGGTATCCATTACGAGCCGCGCTGGTTTGAAGCCTGGGCAGAAAACACCGTCGCTGAGGTAGAAATAGGACAAGAGGTTCTGCCCATCGGCGACATATACTTTTGCGTTGGCGGCATCAAAATAGGCTTTGAAATTTGCGAAGACGCTTGGGTAGGCAACCGTCCGGGGGCGAGGCTTGCCGCCAGAGCAGTAGATATTATTCTCAACCCATCTGCAAGTCATTTTTCTTTTGGCAAACTGGAAATCAGAAAACGCCTGGTTCTCGAAGGCTCCCGCTCATTCTCAGCCAGCTATGTCTACGCCAATTTGCTGGGAAATGAGGCAGGCCGCGCTATCTATGACGGGGGAGCCATCATCGCTTCTGCCGGTAAACTGCTTGCTGTCGGCCCACGCTTTTCCTTTTCTGACTACAAGTTGACGGAAGCTATAGTAGACGTGGATCTAACGCGCATGATCCAGTCAAAGACTTACAGCTTCCGCCCTGACTTATCCGGCCGCGACGAAAGCTGCATCCATGTCGATTTTTCTTTCAGGGATCTCGCGCCTGCGTGCGCCCCACCTCCGGTTGAGCAAAACTCCTGGGAAACAAGCGCTTTTCTCAAAGAGGAAGAACTCTCGCGCTCACTGGCACTTGGACTCTTCGATTACCTGCGCAAGACTTGCTCGCAAGGTTACATTGTTTCTCTCAGCGGAGGCGCTGATTCAACGGCTGTTTCCTGCCTGGTCGCACTCATGGTGGAGCTGGCGACAGCTGAGCTGGGAGTTGAAGGCTTCAAACAGAGACTCTCTTATCTTCCAGTACTTGCCAAGCTAAAAAACGCGCAGGAGATCCTCGGTCAGCTTCTTACCTGCGCATATCAAGCGACTGGCAACAGTTCTCAAGGTACGCGCCATGCCGCTGCCACTGTCGCTTCCGCCCTCAATGCCCGCTATTTTGAATTTGAAGTTGAGGATATCGTCAGCCTTTACACAGCAAAGATCGAAAAGTCCATCGGAAGACCTCTTGATTGGGAGCATGACGACATCGCTCTTCAAAACATCCAGGCACGAGTGCGCAACCCGGGAATCTGGCTTCTGGCCAATATTTATGGCTCCATTCTTCTGTGCACCAGCAATCGCTCTGAAGGAGCCGTCGGGTACTGCACGATGGACGGAGACACAAGTGGCGGACTTGCTCCGATTGCCGGCGTGGACAAAGCCTTCATTCGCCAGTGGCTCCACTGGCTGCAAGAACATGGACCTTATGGGCTCCACCCCTACAAGGCTCTCTCAGCCGTGATCCGTCAGACACCGGGGCCAGAGCTTCGTCCTCTGGAAATGGCTCAGTCAGCTGAAGCAGACCTCATGCCTTACGACGTGCTTGACGCCATAGAAGAAGCAGCAATCGAGAACAACCAGTCGCCAAGCGATTGCTATTTGCTGTTGAAAACCCACTTCCCATCTGTCAAGCCGCTACAGCTGTCCACATGGATCGAGAAGTTCTTCCTCCTCTGGAGCCGTAATCAATGGAAAAGAGAACGGCTGGCCCCGGCTCTCCATGTAGCAAGCCGCAATCTTGACCCACGCACATGGCGCCGCTCGCCTATTCTTTCTGGATCTTTCTTCAGGGAAATCAACGCCATGAAGAAGCTGGCGGAAAGCGAAAACTCCGCCTGCCAGACACCGAATGAGTCGATTTCACTGTTTCCAGGCTCTGCCCTTATTGTCGTCGATGCCCAGAAAGGCTTTGGTTCAAGCGGGGAATTGCCCGTTCCCCAGGCTGAAGATATTGTCCCTGTGATAAATAGCCTGCTACCCCATTTCTCCCTGTCCATCGCCACAGGCGACTTTCACCCGCCGAACCACGTAAGCTTTGCCACAAGCCACCCAGGCAAGAAACCGGGCGATATTCTTGCGATCGACAACTACAAGCAGACTCTTTTCCCGGTCCACTGCGTCGAGCATACAGAAGCGTGTGAATTTATGGATGGACTTGCCACAGACCGCTTCGCCCGTATCTTCCGTAAGGGTACTAACAAAAACATCGATGCTTTCAGCGCCTTTCGCGATAATGCAGGAAATAAAGCCACAGACATCGAAGATTTTCTCATGGAAAAAGGGGTCTTCCAGGTCTACATCTGCGGTCTGGCCACCAATTACTGCGTGGAAAGGACAGCCCTTGATGCTGCGGCAGCCGGACTGAAAGTTTTCCTCCTCGAAGACGCCTGCCGCGGCATAGACAGCCCGTCTGGCGCCATTGCCGAGTCGCTCGCACGCATGCAGGCAAAGGGCATAAAACTTGTCACAAGCACAGAGATCTGTGGACTGGGCTTCCCTGACTCGACAGCTATTTCTCCAGCATCTTCAAGACTTTG
>JAHFBI010000318.1 GCA_023250095.1 Candidatus Melainabacteria bacterium | reverse complement strand
GGGGGAATTCCCACACCATTGGTAAAATTCCCCCAACCGACCGTAGACAAGGAACTCAGGTAAGTTGAATGAACTGAGAAACAGGAAATAAAGGCTTATGGTTCTTGGTTGGATTGTTTGGCGCGGTCGGACAGGAGGTTGAGTTATGAGTTCCGTGTTTTGAGGTTGAAGAAGGGGGCGCTTGGGCAGGTAAACGGTATGACAGACACATTTCTGTACTTTGCTTATGGCTCTAACATGTTGACGCGTCGGCTCACGGACCGCACGCTTCCGCCGTGGCGACGGGAACAGCTTTCGTGAAAGGCTACCGACTTACTTTCGATAAAGTGAGTCGGGATGGTTCGGGGAAATGTGACCTAGAAGCGACTGGGAATCCTGCCGACCGCGTCTGGGGAGTGTTGTTTAGGATTGCTGCTAACGAAGCTGATGCTCTGGATGACTTCGAAGGACTGGGGGAGGGCTACTGCAAGAGCGAAGTCCAAGCGATGGCGCAGAGAGGCGTATCGGCAGCGGTTGCGTACTTCGCCACAAAGAAAGATGTCACCCGTCTGTCGTACCACTGGTACAGGGCGCTTCTGATGGCGGGAGCGGTCGAGCACGAGCTACCTGCCGTGTACGTTGAGGCAATTGAGAAGGTCGCTTCAGTGCAAGATCCTGACGCCAGGCGTCGAGCGGAGAAAGAAGCCATATTGTGCAGTAGCTAGCGAGAAGCTATCGAGGACGGAGGGAAGGCATGTCCGACAGTAACAAGCAAGTCAGAGCAGGGTTCTGGAACTGTGTCGGAGCTGTGAGCGTTGTTGTGGTGCTGTCTATTGATGCTGGCAGCGCATTTCTGATGCCCCGGAGTGCTCTTGGTGCGGACACGGCGACACCTCGGACTATCCGTTTCTTCCGTTCGGACCCAGTTGTGCCTGACTTCAGTTTTACCGATACATCGGTAAGGATGGTGCTTCTACTGATAGCGCAAAAGGGTAAGTTGGAAGAAATGAGCTTCGATAAATCGGTAGAAGATAAGCTCATTAGCGTGGATTTCCAAGGGTTGAAGCTAAGCGAGGTTTTTGATCGCGTTCTTCAACAAACCGGACTGCAAGCACAACGAATCAACCGTTGGCACCTGATTGTAGGAACGCCCGCCGCTTTGGCCGACATGAACAGAGTGACGGAAGAACGTTTGCTTGGCGACATCAACAAGAAGACCAGTTCGTTCGGTGGCGATAGCCGCCAGGTTGCTGAAGCCAAGGAGGAGCTAGCAAGTTTTTATCTGAGGCTCGGGAAGCTGACGGAAGCAAGAAAGCTGGATAGCGAGTATCGATCGAGGTGTTACCCGGTATGCCCTAATTGCAGGAGTAATGCACGCGTTGTCCCGATTAGGTACGGATTGCTTCCCCCGGAACCACTGGAATGGGAAGAAGAAGGGAAATGCGTGGGAGAATTCGAACGTGGAGGCTGCAGTGTCAGTGCAGACAGTCCTGATTGGAGTTGCAATAACTGTTACTTCACATGGCTTGAAAGTAAGCGCCCAAAATGTCAAAGGCTTGGTCGTCCTCAACGTCGGCGGCAATAATTTTAGAGTCGTGGCCGAGGTCGTTTATACAGAGCAAATCGTTCGCATAGCAAAGGTCGGCACGCATGCCGAATATGACGGGTGGAAACTATGAGCACAGTTCATGCAAGCAAAGAATACTTGGCGCTTATTAAGCGTTTCCCACAGCGCCCGATTCGCGGTGAGGAAGTGCTCGATCTTGCTTCGGATCTTTTCAGTGAGCTTGTCTTGAAGGCAGAAAGCCGTACACTTGACGAAAGCGATTATCTGAGCATTCTCGGCAAGCTGATTCGAGAATATGAAGATGCGCACAAAGCTGTGCCACCACGCATGACACCGCGGCGCGCGCTTGAATCGCTGATGGAAGACAATGATCTGAGTCAATCGGAACTGGCAAGACAGCTGGGAGCTCCACAATCCGTTATTTCCGAGTTCCTAGCTGGCAAGCGCGGTTTGAGCAAGACACTTGTACTTAAACTGGCTGACCATTTCAAGGTGTCGGCAGAGCTTTTCTTGTCCCCCCAAACGAAACAGTAGTACGGAAGCTGATATGTCGAGTGACGATGTTAGAAGTGAATTAGATCAAAGAGCCATCAGTCGTGGATGCGCTCTTACTGCGTGTTCTTAAAGGATCGGGCTACGTGAGCGACAATTGGGTCGAATTGCGTTTTGTGCGACGCCGGATACTTGAGTTCGAAGCATTTGACATTGCCATCATGGATCATCGATTTGAAATAGAAGATCTTACCTTTACTGTATCCTGAAAGATTGAACCAATCAGATCCGCTTGTCTGATATGTGATGCGGTCTTCATTTCGCTTTCTATCTTGCAAAGAAGAATCCCGAAACTTTGCCACGGTCCAGGGCTCACCATCGGGAGTGGCATCGGCGCTCGTGCCCCAGACGGTCATTTCGACCTGTCCGTCTGTAGACTTAAGAGCAATTCCATCTCCGTTTTCAGATTCTGGTCCGGGTACCAGGAAGCTCGGGTAATCGATGCCATACTTGAATCGCGCATTGACATAGCGTTTGTAGGATCGCGAATTATCCTTTTCTACTAGCTTTTGCTCGGGCGTTCCAGCTCCGGTCTTCTGCGCTGAACTCGACTGCGCTTTGGGCGCGGACGGGGAAGGTGGCAGTCGTTTGGAAGAATGGGCTCGCTCTGCTGGCGTGCTGGGAATGGGCTCTGTTATATGGCTTCTGCCCTGAGTATCTTCAGGTGACAATGCAATTGAGAAACAACCGCGTATTCCAGTGTTCGCCAGAGAATTACCGGCAGGCTGCCCGCCCACCGTTTGCTTATTTAAATTGCTCATGACAATAGTCTTTGCCAGACCGCCAGGCGGGGTTGAGAAGTGGAGACACGTCGCCGTCACCACTGCCAGTATCCAGCGCCTGCACCTGCACCTGCACCTGCACCTGCATACTCCCATACTAGAAACTTCAGCAAACATCTCTGTAAACTCCTATCTAAAGCTTGTGTACGCTGCCCGGCTGAACTTTCTATTATTATTGCTGAGTCCAAAGCTCTACCTACCAGCTTACGAGCGGCTGCAGTCTCCTAACAAGTGGACCAAGGTTTGGGGGAACATCAGGTTCATATAACTGCAGGTTACGTCCTTGGTCAGGGCTCGGTATTGAAAAATAGCTCCAGCCCTGCCTCTTAAAACTCGGCGACCAGCCCGAAAGAGGCGATTAGAATGAGGCAAGAAAAAAATAAGAGGAAGAACCAGAACCAGCGGTTTATCAACTGGAGATCGGTGAGTTTTGCGTCTTTTGCAGCCATGTTTGGCACCTCAGATGTGGAAGCCTTGCTTGTCTTTCAGCTTTAGCGGGTTTGGGCGGAGTCGGCGGCGGCCATGGACTTGAGCGTTGCTTTGAACTCTTTGACTTCGGCGATGAATCTATCTGGCTGAAGGCGCGAGAGCCACAGACCCAGCACGCGACGGCGATCTACAGCTTTCTTCAGCCCGGGGGGACGCTCCCCGAGCAAGCGCTCCTTGATCATTTTGTTTCCTTCGCGATAATAACAGTCCCCGATCTGGCAGCCTGTTACCACCACTCCTTCGGCGCCGGCTTTCAATGCCGCTTCGATCATTGCCGGCTGCACCATGCCTGAGCAGGGGAGTTTAACCACATATACGCCAGGGAGGTCTTCTATCTCTCCGCTGCTTTTGCAGTGAGTCGTCATGTCGCAGGAACGCTCGCACATAAGGGCTATTACTTTTCCGGCCATGAGATTTTCCTTTTGGGTATCCTTGAGAAACAACCAATCGAGCTTTAAGAAGATCAGCCTGATGGGCTCTGTTGAGCTACCAGGGATTTAATTTTGGCCGAAACATCCGTGTCGAGAAGGTCGGGGAGGTCGATGGCGTCGAAGGCGCAGGCTCCGACGCAGACGCCGCAACCGGAGCAACGATATGCTTTGACCGTGGCCAGAAGTTTGAAGCGCGAGCCAGCCCCTGCCGGCACCATTTCAATAGCTGCATAAGGGCAGTCTCTGGCGCAAAGAGAGCATCCTGTGCATTTGCTGTCGACCACTTCTGCAGCTTCCACAGGTGGGGTTTTGACGAAGTAAGGCAGGCAGCAGGTTACCAGAGTAAGGGTTGCCATCAGCCCCCAGAAAGCCTGGAGCGGCATGGCTGTCATCAGCACGTAAGGAGCCAGGAAGAACCAGTCGACTTCGAACTGAGATGGCTGCGCCGTTAGCATGGCTGGTTCTTCCATATGGATGGGGAACCAGAAGACTGCCAGCATGACGCAAGCCATGAGTAGATAGTTGATCACCGGCGGCGGTGTCACAACCGGTCTTTGCATGCGCACGTAATGCACCCACAAACCGAACAGCAGAGAGAAAGACAGTCCTATGTGTATGAAGAGATAGTTGGAGAAGGTGAAGTTGGTGATAGCCTTGCCATTGAGAAACCACCACTTGAGCGGCTCGCCGATGCCAGGCAGGGCATCGAATGCGCCGACAGTCATGCGCGTTAGCACCAGGGAGCGCTCATCCCAGACCAGGTAATACCCGGTTTGTCCGATGACTAGGACAAGAAACAGAAGTGCCACGCCGCTCAACCATTGGACGATACGATACTGCCGGTAGCGATCTGTAAACCAGACGCGGATCATGTGCAGCAAGATGGTAAAGACCATGGCGTCGCCAGCGTAACGGTGTATGCCCCTTACGACCACGCCGAAAGGAATGGTTTCGGTGATGTACTTGACGGAAGTATAGGCGTTGATTAGCGCTGTCGAGGCATAAGCGTTGTCTATGGTCGGGATGTAATAAGCAAACAGGAGCAGCCCCGACAGAAAAAGTACCCAGAGAAAGAATTGTGGCAGAGCACCGTGATAATAAAGAGGATTGTATTTGCTCGTGGCTATGGCATTGAGCCCCTTTTCGGCGAGAAGAAAGAGTTTTGTCAGTCCAAGTCGTTCGGTGTACACGGTCAACTCCCTTTTCCTTGCGATTATTGCCTTGCCTGCCGTTGCAATGCGATCCTTTTCCCCTATTTCTTGAGAGGTAGAATCGTTTTTTCTTCCGAGTCCAGACGCCCGACTATGCTTATGGCCAGAGCCGAGGTGCTCAAAGCCAGAGCCAGAAAAAAGGAATAAACATAATAGGGAAAATTCGGATCGGATGAGAGAGCCTTGCCCATGTCTTCTTTGATGCCGCAAATATCCATTGCCCCTTTGCCGAGATTATTGAACAGAGTCATGAGTTTGGGACAGTGCAAAGGGGATTCGCCCTGCACCGGAGGCGCAGGGCTTACCTGTGCGGGAATCAACTCGGCAGCTGGCATGAACAAGGTCAGAGCCAGTGTCATGACGGCGAATATGGCAACAATTCCTGCAACAATGGGCTTCATTGTTTTTTGGTTCCCCTTTCCGAGGTTGTGCTTGTTTGCTCGCTACTTTGTGTGGGCTGCCTTGAGCCTTTTGCTTCCAGGCGCATATGAATGAGCTCGAAGAGCTTAATGTGCTTTTTCAAAGTGCCTCGCCTCTTTTCTTCAAAATATATCCAGTAAGCTTGCAGGCAGAGCAGGAAAATTGTGAGCAGTGTGCCGAAAGCAAGCAAGGCCCAGTCGCCTGCAGAGCCTGATTGCATTACTTACCGCCAGCCGGCGAAGAACCAGGACAGGCTCACAACCGAGGCGGCAAATGTCGAATATCTGACTGTCCAGTGCACGCTCATATACTCCTCAGAAGGCGGTAGCAGCAGGCTCTGGCTCGGCG
>JAHFBI010000317.1 GCA_023250095.1 Candidatus Melainabacteria bacterium | reverse complement strand
GGGTTTTGCTTCAGGCAGAGAGCTCTTGCAAGCACAAGAGGGCTGTTCAAGTATGTGTTGCGGTGCATGACGCCGAGGCGGACGAATTCGGCATTTTCCAGACCCGGTATCAATCTGAAGACTCGCTTTTGCTCAGGCCATTTCAAATTGGTCTGGAAGCCGACCATGTTGTACAGGTTGCCGGCAGCGTCATCTTGCCTCAGTTGCACTGCGGCAAACGGCCGTTTGCCGGTTGAAGGATCGATAAGACCCACCGGCTTCATCGGGCCGAAGCGCAATGTGTCCTTGCCGCGAGAAGCGATGACTTCCACAGGCAGACATGATTCGAAGTAAGGAGTTTTCTTCTCGAAGTCCTTAAGCTCAATTCTTTCCGCTTCGATGAGGGACTGGAGGAAAAGCTGGTATCGCTCCTTGCTCATCGGGCAGTTAAGGTAGACGCCTTCGCCTTTGCCGTAACGGCTGGCGGCAAAAACTATGTCCATATCGATGGACTCGCGCGTCAGAATTGGTGAAGCGGCATCGAAGAAATGCAAGGCTTCCGCTCCGGTTGTCTGCGCGATGGAGCAAGCCAGGCTTTCGGAGGTCAGAGGACCGCTGGCCACTACAAGGACTCCGTCTTCTGGCAATGTCGTAACTTCTTGCCTGTGCACGGTGATGAGCGGGTGGCAGGCAATCGCCTGCTCGACGGCGCGGGCAAAGGACTCTCTGTCCACTGCCAGGGCTCCGCCGGCTGGCACTCTTACCTGCCAGGCGATATTGAGCAACTGGCATCCGAGCGCCTCGAGCTCTTTCTTGAGCAAAGCCGGAGCGCCAGTGCCCTGCCATGAGCCCAGGCTGTTGGAGCAGACTAATTCCGCCAGCTGCCCGCTGTGGTGCGCTGGCGATGAGCGGGACGGGCGCATCTCATAAAGGTTCACCGGGCAACCGGACAGGGCCACTTGCAAGGCTGCTTCGCAGCCGGCAAGCCCTCCGCCGATGACCGTCACACTCTTAGAGCTATTCATTCGGGTCATATGTGTACTGCTGGTTTCGAGACGCTCACAAGCCCGTTTGCTCGGGAAGGCAAATATTTAGAGCTGAAATTGTTGCTGCGGCACCAACCCTGGTGTCTTTTGCATGCTTTAGAGTCAGATTCTCTTATTCGAGGATGACGTAGCTGGTCTTGAAGTCCATCGTCAGTTTGCGCCCTGACAAAAGCTTTTGCCCTACCACCGCCATGGCTTTAATTCCGCTCAAGACTACTACCTGGCATGGCTCAGTGCCTCCCAGCGAAACGTTGCCCAGATAATGGTCCATGATTACCGTCTGGAAGCCCACTATGACACGCCTCGATCCCAGGCGCCGCCAGCCAAGCCTGCGGGCAAGATCTTCATGCACCGCCATGGCCCCGCCGAATTCCAGAGATACGGTCGCCTCCACTTCCAGCTCGACGCCGTCTGACGCGATAACGATCACAGGCAAAAGCACCCTTCCCTGCTCGTCAATTCTTCCCTGAATGACTGACGGATCCACGCGTTCCCTTTCTAGAGTCAATTTTTCCTGGTTTCCTTTAGCACAAAACATCAACGGCGGGATTCTCGGCAAGACGATAGGCAAAAAATTGCCCCCGCGGATGTCTCTTTCTTGCCCGATTTAAGACTTCATAATCGTCCAGTCCGAGAAAGTATTCACCGGATTCTGGTTCGATGACGACTATCCAGTTCTGATAACGCTCGCCTAGCTCAGACATCAGTCGCTCGAAGACAACCCAGCAAAGATTGTCAAGGTCCTCACGACAGTAGTTCTTGTTGGAGAAAGGGTCGATTGGCGGCATTATGATCCTTAGTAAAAACTCCTGCAAAGACGATATTAAGAATACTCTATCAGGGTGTCAAATGACTGCCTCTTGGCTTGCTTTGCCTCATGTGCTAGCCTGACGCTTGTATGTCAGGCAGGTTTCCGGGAACTGCAGACTTCTAACACAGTCAAATAAGATATAAGTTGCAGGTAGCTGGCGCCCTTTGCCAAAAACCACAGGTATCTTGACCCAAGAGAAGGGCGCTCAGAAGTTGAGCAGGGAGCGGGTCTCATTAACGTCAAGGGAAAGAGCCGCAGCCAGGTAGAAGAAGCTGTGCCTGATCAGATGGAAAGTCTGAGTCTGAGGCTGTCTGACAAGGTCAGGCGGCGTATTGTAGTAGCGCGCTTTCTGGCTACATGGATAGGCTTCTTGCTCATTTTGACCGGGGTGGGTCTGCTCACCAATATCGAATGGGCCAGAAAGGAAGTGGAGAAAACTGTCGCTCAAGCTTTCCACCGCAACGTGGCTCTAGGAAGGTTGTCGTGGACCCTCGGGTTGAACGGGCTGGCCATATCCACCAACAAGCTGCTGATGACGGAAGCCGATGGGGCTCCCTTCCTCGTGTCTGGTCCATCTGAGATCGGCATCGCCTTTCTGCCGTTGTTTGAACGGCGTCTGATCATCAAACATCTCGAATTCAAAGATCCGGAAGTTTTTGCCGTGCAAACAGCGCCTGGCAAGTGGAATTTTAGCGATATTCTCATCGAAGGTCCGGAGGTGCGCTTTGTTCAGGTGGACAACGGCAGGCTCCACCTGCGAAACAAAGTCGCGCCCAGCCAGGCGCCTGCGCTGGCCCGCCAGAAAGGAGCCAAAGTCCCGGGCGACGGATCCTGGAGCGCTTATGATTTCGACAATGTCAAGCTCAAGCTCATTTTTCCGAAGGCTAAGTCTGGCAAAGAACAGCAGTGGCCGTTCTATCTGTCCTTCAAACGCCGCGGACTCTCGGGTGCCAGCAAATATTGCTCCGAGGTCCGGCTCGAGGCCACAGGACGGGGACCGTTTGAAGAATGGCAGGCTCACAAGTACAAGTTCAATCTTCAAGCAACAGACGTCAACCCGCATGACTTGAGCCCGTTTGTAGCACTGCCGGATTCTGTCCGGGGGCTTGTCGATCTCAAGCTGAAGGGCGAAGGAATTTTGAAAAGAGGTGTGAACGCCACTGCCGAAGCCGAAATCCGCGATCTCAAAGTTGGCGGCGAGGGCAGCGGATTGTTTCTGGCGCCGAGGGCTTCCGTGGCAGTGGGACTCCTGGCTCTGCCGGACAGCCTTGCCTGGCGGGATCTAACTGTATCTCTGGCTGCGATGAAGTTTTCGTCCAGTGGGCGCCTGGACGACTGGCGCAAGTCGTCAGAGCACTATGAGGCTCAGGTGCTCTGCCAGCTCAACGATCTCAGGGAGGTGCCGAAGCCGGCCTTGCTTTCTTTTCTCAGCGGGCTCGGGAGACCGTGGCAGCAGCAAGAAAATGATCAGGGCAAACTGTCCGGTGCCGCTGAAGTTGAGCTAAGGCTCAGGGGCGATGCCTCAGGGCAGCAGGTCATCACCTGCGTAAAAGCGCAAGATGTGCCTCTATCGGCAATGACCGGCCAGACGCCCGGCCGGTCCGGCAGTCCCTTGCTCTCTATGTTGCGCATAGATGCTGCCTCGAAAGTCCGCGGGCAGATTCAAGTTGACAATGCCAACAGAGTCGAGTTCAAGGATGTTGAGATTCCAGCTGACGGCTCAGTCGTACATATACATGGATTTATCGATAATCCCAAGCATGAGCAGCACGTGGAATTCAGCGCCGAGAATCTTTTGCTGGAGAAATTTGAGACAAACGGTTTGACCACGGAGCTTGCAGCCTCCGGCAAAGGGCGGGAAAGACCGCTTTCAGCTTTTGCTCTGTCCGGGAAAGTGAATTTATCGGGACATGTCGAGAAGCAGAAGCTCGCCTCCACGGTAGAGATCCGTACAACCTTGAAAGATGCCGGGTTGAGCTTTACCGATAAGAGCCCGCTTGCTAATCGGATGACCGGGACTTTGCTGTATAAGGACAGCACTCTCAGCTTCGAAGATGTGCAGGGTTGGTTGCCGGGTAAGGTTCAGGATTCCGGCGGCTCTTTCCGTCTGAAGGGGCGGGTGGAAATGAGGCGCCAGGGCGCCTGCGACCTGGATTTTATCGGCAAGCATGTCAATGTGGCGCAGCTCAATTCCGTCTTTCAAGCCCTGGACATACATGTCCCGGAGGGGGTTCTGGCGCAGATAAAAGGCACTGCCCGCGATCTAACAATCAAAGTCAAAGGACCTGCTGCCTCACCGGCAGTTTCTCTTTCCTTGACTCCTGAGGATCTCAGCTGGCAAATACCCGTTGTGCCAGGAACTCCGGTCCGTCGCTTGAAATTGAATTCCGGGACGATTAGCTATGCCGGCGACTGCCTGACCTTGACTGATGTTGGTATGAGCGGTCAGACTGGACGTGTCACTGTCAGCTCTCAGGTGACTGATTTTACGCAACAGCCGGTTTGCCGCTGGGTCAGACTAAGGACTAACGGCGTCGAGTTGAGCGAGGCTATGCAGTATCTCAGCTCACCGCTTGTGCCTGCTGATGCCAGAGAGCATTATCTGGGGCTTCTTTCGCCTTATCATCTGGCTTCCTTGCAGGGCAAGCTCTATGGGGATGTTGCCGTTAAGTTCTGCCGGTCGCCAGCGGATGTCGAAGGGGTTCTGGGCTTTTACAATGTCAGTGGCAAAGTCGGCGAGAATTGTTTGAGCTTTCAGCGCAGCTCCGGCGTGCTCGTCTCCTCCGGGCGGGATCTTTTGATTCAGGATTGGGCAGGGACGATTGGCAGCAGCAGTTTCGTTGTCGACGGCAATATAAGCAACTATCAGAAAAGTGACGCTGCCTGGAAAGGTGAGCTGAGGGCGCAGGTGCTTCCGCAGGACATTGTCGGGCTCCTGCCGCAGCTTGCGCGCGACTTCAAAATCGAGATGTCGTCAGCCAATCGCATTGCTCTTCGCGCCAGCCTGATGGGCAACGCTGACTGCAACAAAATCATTTTCTACAGCAAAGCAGAGCCAGCAGACGCGCTGAGAGTGAAGACACCGTTTGCCACTATCAGTCAACCGGCGGCAGACCAGCTCATTTTCGACTGCGCGCTTACCTGGGAAACCGGACAGCGGTCGTTACTCCAGATCCATAATTGCCACCTGCTCATCGGTGAGTCCACCTTGCAGGCAAGCGGCAGATACGAGTGGGCTCGGGAAGGTCAGGGCAAGCAGACGCCTGCCCTGGAATTCGTGCTCAGCTCACCAAATCCGGTGCCGGCTTCCCTGGTGGTGGGGATGTTCGACCCGGCGACGAATGCCGAGGCTGTCACAGGCACAGTCAAGGGAACGCTGGCGATGGCCGGCCCGGTCGATGATTTGTTGACGCACGGCAATCTTTACGTCAATCATGTGTCCATTCCGTCTTTGAATCTTCTCGACCTCGATGGGCAGATCGACACGCCGCGCTGGTCATTTGTTCGTCCTGGCGCCTCCTGCAAGGAGTCCTTACGCTCGGAGGCTCGTGTGCATTTCCGCAGCGCCAATGTCTGGGGTGTGTCAGGTCACGACATCAAGGCCGACATCGCCCTTGATACCAACCCTGCCCCGCGCATTATTCTCTCCAACGGCACGGCCGATGTGGCGGGCGGCAAGATGAAGCTTAATGGCTGGTGGGAGCCGGACACGAGCAAAGGTCACCTGGAAATGGCGCTTGCGAAATTGCAAGTGGATGAATTCATGAAGGATCTGATGGAGCACTCCAACCAGGTGAGCGGGCTTGCAGACGCACAGTTGGTTCTTGACAGCTCCGGCTCGGACGGTCAGCAGTTGATGCGCAACCTGGGCGGCACCGGGCAATTCACTGTATATAGTGGCACCGCCACGCAATTCGCCCGTTTGCAGGAGAAGCTGACGCAGGGTAACCTCTTGCAGCAGGGACTCT
>JAHFBI010000035.1:23303-23939 GCA_023250095.1 Candidatus Melainabacteria bacterium | reverse complement strand
CGCGAAGCCTATGTGCGCGAGTTAGGCAAGATTGTCCCGGATGAGGCTATTCACGGATACGCCCTCAAGAGCGAAAGCGACGAGAAGTTGCGTCATGCGCTTCTGTCCGTGTTCGTGCACAACAATCCTTATATTGATCCGCTCATTCGCGGTGTTAAGAGCAAACTGAACGGCAAGGACAATTCTCTGACGGATGTAGAGTACGAAACTCTTGTCGATGTCATGCTTGGACTGACCGACAGAGCCATTGCCTCTCGCCGCTCCATCAGCGTGCGCGGCGTTCAAAATCGCCTGGCCTCGCTTTTGAACAAGCTGGTAAAAAAAGAGCACTGGGCTCTGCAAAGAACGGCCGGCATGGAAATATACAATCCGCGCACACGCATCGTCATGGAAGCGTTGAAGCGAGGCTTTATCAGCGTGGAAGAGCTGGTTGAGTTGGAAGCCGATCTGGATGACTGGCTCGATGCAGAAATGAACTACCGCAAGCATTGAAAAGCAGATCAGCTCATCGCACACAGCCGGGCAAAGCTCCGCTGCCTGAGCGCAAAGCACAGCCAACTGTGCTGAGGGAGCAAACATATTCGCAGGCGGCATATCCTCGGGCGGCATGGACTATGCTGCATCGACTCTAAGGGG
>JAHFBI010000035.1:0-23293 GCA_023250095.1 Candidatus Melainabacteria bacterium | reverse complement strand
TGGGCGGTGTCGCCTTCCTGTGCACCTTCCGGATGGAAACCCAGTTTGACCGCCTCTCGATACTGCTCTTCGGCCAGATCCCGGTGCCCGCGATTTATCTGCACCAGAAAGCGCACATAATGAGCCTCCGCCAGAGTCGGATCCAGCCGTACGGCGCTGTCAGTGTCAGCAAGAGCTTTGTCATATTCTTTCAGCTGGTTGTAAGCCTCAGCGCGGCTTAAGTATGTGCCGGCGCAAGGACTGAGCTTGATCGACTGGTCAAAATCTGTGACGGCAAGCGCAAATTGCCCTTGTTTTTCATAAGCAACACCCCGCTGGCTCCAGGACTCACTATCGCTTGGATCAATTTCCAGCACCTGGCTGAAGTCCTGTATGGACAGAGCCAGATGACCCAGTTTCAGGCACATATCGCCCCGCAGAGCATAAAGCTGCGAATTTCGCGGATTGAGGCGCAGAGCTTCGGTGAGATCGCCTAGAGCTGCTTTATACTCCTTGAGCCGTCCGTTAATTTTGGCGCGCAAAAAATATGCCTTCCAGTCGTCTCCCCGGATGCTGATTGCCTCGTCAATTTCCCTTTGAGCTTTTGAGCACTCATCCTTATCCAAACAGCTCTGAGCCTCGAGATAATGTTCCATAGCATGCTGAGGAATGGCAAGAAAAGCATGCCTTGCCTCGCGAAAACAGACTACAAGGCTGATGCCGGCAAGCAAAAACCAGGATACAACAAGAAGCTTCGCCACAAGCCGCTTGCGTCCTGGCTTCCCTTCTGGGACGCAAGCTTCTGGCAATGGAGGCTTTGCCTGAACAACCCTGGCTGAGGAAAGCGCTCGCGCCAGCTCCGAGGCCGATTGAAAGCGGTCCTGCGGATTCTTTTCCAGGGCCCGGAAGACAATAGCTTCCAGATCCCTGCCGATAGCCTTGTCCGGGCAAAAAGTCTCGAAGCTCTCTGCAGATTTGTGCAAGTGTCCGGACATGGTCTCACCTGCATTGTCACCGACGAAAGGCGGTCTGCCAGCTAAGGCTTCATACATCAGGCAGCCCAGAGCATAAATATCCGAGCGGGAATCAACAGGCTGGGCGATGCATTGCTCTGGGCTCATGCGCAGGACAGTGGAAGAAAGCTCGCCGGACTGGGTAAGGCTTTGCAGCTTTCTACCCGATTTCGGCAAAATCTTAGCTATACCGAAATCCACCAGCTTGACCAGATAATCGTCATTCCCTCCATCCAGAAGGAAGATATTGCTCGGCTTAAGATCGGCATGTATGACGTCACGCTCAACTGCATAGCTCAAAGCATCGCATATCTGCAAAAAGATGCCGACCACCACTGCAGCTGGAAGGTAACCCCTTTCTTTGAGGAGGGATGCAAGAGTCTTTCCTTCCAGATAGTCAAGGACCAGGTATGGCTGCCCCTCCCACACACCAAAGGCCAGAGCGGCATTTATATGGGGATGGCTCAAAGCAGTAGCAGCGGCCGCCTCCCTCTGAAAACGCTCGACTGCATCGCGATCCACAAGCAGATGAGCGTGCAACATCTTCAGAACCACGACCCTGTCAAGCGCCAGATAGCGAGCTTTGTAAACAATGCTCATGCCCCCTTTGCCCAGCAGCTGGAGAATCTCGAAGCGACCGTCGACAATCGTCCCGGGTGCAAAACAGACCGGAGCCTGGAGCTCCTGCATCTTTTGTCCGGCTAAGTGGCTGCGCATTTCTTCGCTGGTCATGATCCTCGCCAGGGCACACATCGCCTCCCTAAAGCTATACCCGCCGTCCCGAAGCAGGCAAGCTTATCCTCTTGTTAGTGTAAACTTTCCGGCGAGCATAACTAAGGTAAGAATATATGGTCGAGCCGTCGCCGTTGCCTCCGCTTCATCCCCCTGAGGAGAGCCAGAACCGCATCAAGCCTTTGCGCGATGACGTGAGGATGCTGGGCAATTTGCTCGGCAATACGATAAAGCGTCTGGAAGGCGAAGAATGTTTTGCCCGGGTCGAGCGTTTTCGCACTTTGTGCAAGGCCATTCATGAAGGCGACGACAAGGAGTCGCGTCAGGAACTGTTCACTCTCATCGACAGCCTCGACCTGGAAAGTGGCTTAAAAATCATCAAAGCTTTTCTCACATATTTCGATCTGATCAATATTGCCGAGCAAAACCATCGCGTCCGGCGGCGCGCCCAGAGAGAATCCGCAGGTAACGGGGCGTTCACAAGGGAATCAATGGCGGAGCTGCTTGAGCGGCTGGCAAGAGGCGGGCAGCAAACAGCCGACCTCGAGTCCATCCTGGACAGTCTCGATATCCAGGTGGTGTTCACAGCCCATCCTACCGAAATAGTCCGGCGCACCGTTTTGTTGAAACAGCTGGAGCTGGCGGAGCTGCTCTATCGCAAGGACCACCCGCCGCTTACACGCCGACAAAGAAACAAAGTGGAAGAAGGGCTCAAGGGCGTAGTGGAGTCGCTCTGGCTGACAGATCACATCATTTATTTCCAGCCGGACGTCATGGATGAAGTACGCTACGGGCTTTATCACTTCGAGAATGTGGTTATCGACGCCCTCCTTGACGTTCATGCCGATCTGCTCTGCCGGCTCCGCCAGGGGCGCAGGCAGGGAACTGACGGAATGCTGCCCCGGCAGCGCTTCATCACTTGCGGCTCATGGATTGGAGGCGACAGAGATGGGAATCCTTACGTGACACCGGCAATCACTATCTCAACCCTGGAGTATCACCGCTCAGTTATCCTGCGCCGCTATCTCAAAGATCTGGAAACCCTTTTCAATCAATTGAGCCATTCGCAAAACTGGACTCATTCAACAGATGCTCTCAGCCACTCGCTGGCTGCCGACGCCTCTGCCATGCCGGCCATTGAAGAGCGCTGGTCGGCACGCTTTGCCCTTGAGCCCTTCCGGCGGAAATTGCTTTTCATCCAGGAGAAATTAAAGAACACGCTCGAACAGCCAGCGTCAGCTGGAAATCTTGCACCAGGCAGGCGCGACCACTACTTACAGTACCAGGAGTTGCGCCTGGACCTTGAGCTTCTCTTTGAGGCACTACAAGAGTGCGGCTGCACCGACAGTTTACGCACTCTTGAGCGCATGTTGCACACAATAGATATTTTTGGTTTTCATCTGGCCAAACTTGACATAAGGCAACACAGTCAGCGTCATAGCCAGGCATTGCACGAGATCACCTCCAGACTCGGTCTCCTGACACCTGGCTATTTGAATCTTTCGGAGTCCCAACGTCTCTTGTGGCTCAATGCCGAGTTCCAGTGCCGCCGCCCTCTCTTTCCTGCCGAGCTGCGCTTCAGCAGGGAAACAAACGACACTGTGCAAGTGTTCCGGACCATGGCTTCCTGCCAGGACAACTTCGGACAGGCAGCACTGGACACATATATAGTAAGCATGACACAGCAGGCCAGCGACTTGCTGTCCATACTGCTCTTTGCCAGAGAAGCCGGTCTCCACGACGAAAAAAACTACCCTGAACGCACAATCAGCATTGTCCCGCTTTTCGAAACGATAGAAGATCTAAGACGCGCGCCAGAAATCTTCGAGACTCTGCTCGATAACCCAGTTTACAAAGAATACCTGTGCCGGCGCGGCAATTTACAGGAAATAATGATTGGCTATTCGGACAGTGGCAAGGATGGCGGCATAGTCACATCCAGCTGGGAGCTGTACAAGGCGCAAAGACGGCTTCTGGAGATGTCCGCCGAAAGAGGCATAAAGCTGTCCCTCTTCCACGGTCGGGGCGGCACCATCGGGCGGGGAGGCGGGCCGACTCACACAGCCATTCTCGCCCAGCCGGAAGGAACAGTATCAGGGCGCATAAAGCTGACTGAGCAAGGTGAAGTCATCTCATCCAAATATGCTCTGCCCGACATTGCCGTCAGCACATTCGACCGACTGGCAGCAGCCGTCATTGAAGCCAGTCTTCCGTCCAGGCGACAGCCGCTCGACAAAGACTTTCGACGGGATGTTGCATTTATGGAACAATTCTCCGCCGATGCCTGCCATGAATATCGCGATCTCGTCTTTGGCGATCCGGACTTTGTGAACTTTTTTCAACAGACGACACCGATCAATGAGATTGCGCGGCTGCGCCTTGGCTCGCGCCCGACCAGGCGCAAGCCAGGCAGCCACTCTATAAATGATCTGCGCGCCATTCCCTGGGTGTTTGCCTGGACGCAAAGCCGCTATCTGCTGCCTGCCTGGTACGGATTCGGCACGGCCTTCGAGCAGCAGCTCAAAGATCACGGTGAAGAGCGGCTTGAATTGATGCGCCGGCTTTACCGCCAGTGGCCATTTTTCAAAGGGCTCGTTTCCAAAGTAGAGACATCGCTCACAATCGCCGATATGGATATTGCCAGCTATTACGCCGAAAAGCTCGTCGACCCACCTGCACTCAAAGATAAGTTCTTCCCACGCATCAGCCTTGAATATAACAAAGCCTGCCAGGCAGTGCTTGCCATTCAGGAGACAAACGTGCTCCTAGAGAACACGGAATATCTCCGGCGCTCCATCGACCTGCGCAATCCATATGTAGACCCTCTCAGCTATCTTCAAGTTGCCTACCTGAGCAAACTGCGCAAACGTCTTGCCCTGGAGCCAGACGTTTCCAGCAGCCAGACAAGCAATCTGAGTGAGCCATCTGCCCTGGATCGCGATTGTCTGCTGGAAGCTGTGCTCATGGCGATAAATGGCGTGGCTGTGGGGCTTAAAAGTACCGGCTGATAGCAAAAAGCTCCTGAAGGCAGAACACCCCAAGGTCAATCACTGCTCCCGAACAAACTAACGGACGAACAGGCGGACAAAGAAAGATAGATAGATAGGACACCTACTGCCACATCGCAGGAAACTTATCAATAACATCAAGCCCTGCTTTGCTGCCATGACTCAACCACTGTCTGGAGAATGCGCCTTTGCCGGTGACCAGACCGGTTGATGTCAGTCACCCGGCCGGGTTAAAGACTCTTCACCCGTTTACTCATGCCGGCTCATCTCCAGAATCACCCCCCTGGCTCAACTTATTGACGCTGTCCGGGGATGCCCTTATGGTCCCACAATGTCAGAATGGTCTTGTGGCACAAATAGCCGCAACATTCAAAAAACATTCAAAAGGTGAAAGGCAAGGCAGGGCTCACTGTCTACCATGCCTTGTTGTCGGTAATTCTGGAGGCTAGCAAAATGTCCCGTCATTATCAAAAGGCTGTTTCCCTCTTCCTGGCAGCATGCGTGTCCGCCGGAATTTCCGTCATGCCGGCGCTTGCCGCCGACGGCGACAGCCCCATGGTCATTGCCTTCGGGACAGTTGTCGCACCACCTGCACGTAGTCTCGAGCAAATTTTCGAAGCGAATATTTCACAAGCGGATCGATTGACTGCCATACGCGGCGCCAAGTCCAGGTTTGAAGAAAGAGCCCGCAAAGAAGGTTTGTCGAAGACTGAAGTCGAGCAAACACTCCTTCAAGTCGGTCGCTTGCTCGACGCTCCGGAAGCCGTGGTTCCTTCAGAGGAACGTTGCCTGCTCGGTCACCAGATTCTCAGCCAGGCGGCAGATCCTGCCACGGTCAATCAAGGACATCACAACACCTGCGCTGTCGCCGCCCTTGAATCGCGCATTTATTCCCTGACACCTTCGCTTGCAGCCAAAGTGGTCACAGACGTGGCAATCAACGGCGAATTTTCGACCGATAGAGGACAGTCAATCAAATTCGACAAAAGAAACATGCAACCGGACCAAGATGCCACCAGAAATTCCATCTGTATGGGCGTGCGCAGCTATGCCAGCCAGCTTTTCCAGTTGAGCGCCATCAACACTTACTGGCAAACGCAAAGAAAGGACCCACGCGGCATGTCCGTTCCTCAGGGATCTATCTCCTATGTGCAAAATGAAGACAGACGCGACGATGCCTCCGGCGACACTGGCGAGCGCCTGATCATAACCTACAAAGACGGCGTCAGCGAAATCGTCACTGGAGCCTCCGGCGAAATAGTCTCCCATCCGGCCCTGAGTTCGGGCAACATCAAACAGCTGACATTCGCCCTTGCCGACAGAGACAGCGCCGTCATGCTCACAGCCAGCCAGATGCCAAACTCCCGCAAAGGCGAATTCATCACGCTGAACGGACCTGGACTCATCTTCTGGAACACGAGCGAAGACAAGGACTCCGAAGGCTGGCAAACAATGGCTCTGGGAAATGAAGACGCCTGCGCCAAAGGAATATGCAAATTCACCCAGCGTGTGGCAAAAGCCGGTAAATAAGTAAATATAACTTTCGACAAACAAGGAGGCTCCCCTGACCAGGGAGCCTTTCCCGCTTTCAAGACATAGTTTGCCTTGACAGCTCTGTTGAGGCACATCATTTCTTGGAAGAGACGTCCCTAGGCTCGCGTGTCGCAAACGGCGTCTAGCTCGAAAGCTTGATGGATGAGGGCGGCTGCCCGGTCGGCCTGCTGCCGGGCGACAACGCAAGTGATCTTCATTTCGCTGGATGAGATCATCTTGATATTGATGCCATTTGCGCCCAGCACACCAAAGAGTTTGGCAGGAATTGTTGGCTGCCCGACAAGTCCTGCGCCAATCAGGCTGACTTTGGCGATGTCGGGATCGGCCAGCACTTCCCTGGCCCTGAGTTCGTCTTTCAAGGCGCTCAAAGAGTTGATTGTCTGGTCGAGGTCGCTGTCATTGACCGTAAAAGTAATATTGTTCAGTCCGATGGTGGGATGAAAGGACTGCATGATCATGTCGATAACGATGTTCTCCTCACAAAGAGCCTGCGTAATCCGGGCGGCTATGCCCGGCTGATCCGGCACGTCCATGATGGCGACACAAGCTTGATCTTTGTCGATAGCCACACCGCTTACAGTGCGAAAAATTTCCATATTCTCTCCTTGATCGATAGTGGTGCCTTCCATCTCCGGATGGAATGTATTGCGCACCCTGAGCTTAATGCCATAGCGGCGCGCCAGCTCCACTGCCCGAGGATGAATGACCTGCGCCCCCAGCCGTGCCATTTCCAGAACCTCGCCGTAAGAAATTCTTGAAAGAAGCCTGGCTCCCGAAATAACATTGGGGTCGGCGGTATAAATGCCGTCGACATCCGTATAGATATCGCAGACGCCGGCGCCAAGAGAAACAGCCAGCGCCACTGCCGTAGTGTCAGAGCCGCCACGCCCGAGCGTGGTTATATCCCCCTTTTCGTTGACGCCCTGGAATCCCGCCACTACAACCACCCGACCATCTGCCAGTGCTCTTTCGATGACATCGCCGTTTATGTCCACGATGCGCGCTTTGTTGTGAACATTCTCCGTGAAGATGCCAACCTGCCCCCCCGTAAAAGATAGAGCTCTAACGCCCATCTGGCGCAAAGTCATGGCTGTAAGAGCGATGGATATCTGCTCGCCAGTGGAAAGAAGAAGATCCAGCTCTCGCTTGTCCGGGCTGCTTGAGACCTGCCTGGCCAGCTTGAGCAGATAATCTGTCGTGTCACCCATGGCCGACACGACAACCACGACTGGTCTGCTCTGAGAAAGGCTCTCCACAATCCGGCAGACATGTTGAATGCGAGCGATACTTTTGACGGAAGTGCCGCCAAATTTCAGGACGGCTGTATCATTCATAGGTTACTTTCAGTCCTTCTTGATCAACCGACAAATCCAGCACCGCCGGCGGGTCGCTCTGCGCGGCTGCCCAAGTCTGCAAGCATTTGAGCACGGCAGCTCTGTGCCTCATATGGACGATTGTCAGAACCGACGAGCCTGCCCCGCTCAATACGCAACCGATTATGGGAAAGTCCGACAGGAGCGCCGACACAGCTTTGAGCTCCGGCACAAGCGCCGCACGGTAAGGCTAGTGCAGGCGGTCGTGCAGGGCCTCCTGCATGGCTTCTTCGTCCCGGTTGGCGACAGCAGCCAGCAAAAGGGAGACTTTCTGCACGTTGGCTACAGCGTCTTCATGCCTGACCGTTTTCGGAAGAATGGACCGCGCCTTTTTTGTGCTCAGGACATAAGGAGGCACGACAACTATGGTGCACCATTCCTTTGGCCAGGAGAGCTTTTGGGTGATAACCGACCGCGTCTTGCTGGCACGCCCCGAGACGATGAGCCCGCCAAGCAGGCTGGCTGCGACATTGTCCGAGTGTCCTTCCAGCTGCGTGGCTTTGGTAAGCAAAGTGCCCGTATCGGGGAGGCTGCCGGAAAGAGCGTATGCCGCCCAGACAGCCCCCATGATGGCAGCAGCACTTGAGCCCAGCCCCTTGCCAAGGGGAATCTGGGATTCGATAGTAATGCGCACGCGCTGCAGCAGCTCAGGATCGTTAGCCCAGAGATTTGAAAGGACAGTGTAGATGAGATTGTTGCGGTCTTTGGGAAGTCCGTCGACAATCACCCCCGAAAGGGTTATCAAGGGCGTGTGCAAGTCGGATTTTTCCACAAGGGCAAAATCGAGCGTGCAATAAATCTGGAAAGCCAGAGCCAGAGTATCGAAACCCGGTCCAAGATTGGCCGTGCTTCCTGGCACACGCACAGTCAGGCGGCGTATTTCAGTGTCCTTGCCCGGGCGACTTTTCTTGCTTGCCGCCATTTCAGCTTCCGAATCCGAGCTCATTGCAAATTCATTGCCTCTCTCAATTTATCAGGGCGAGCTTCCACAGTCTCCAGCTGGACCTGGCAGACGGACAATGCCGAGTTCGGGTCTTTCAGCCCGTTGCCGGTGAGCACGCAAACGACTGTAGCATCACCCTTGAGCTTGCCTGCTTTCAGATGTTTAATCAAACCGGCAAGGCTGGCAGCACTGGCCGGCTCGCAAAATATACCTTCGCTTCTGGCGATTTGTGCATAAGCGCTCAGTATCTCCTCATCGGTCACCGAATCGATAGAACCGCCCGATTCATCGGCAGCTCTTACTGCCTCCTGCCAGCTGGCCGGATTACCTATGCGAATAGCCGTAGCAACAGTCTCCGGGTGGCTCAAGGGTCTGCCTGCCACGATGGCGGCTGCCCCTTCGGCTTCGAATCCGCACATAGCCGGGGTGTTGCCTGCTTTACCCAGATCGGCAAAGAGCTTGAAGCCGCGCCAGTATGCCGATATGTTGCCGGCGTTTCCCACTGGAATAAAGAGATAATCAGGAGCCTTCCCAAGCTGCTCGACAATCTCGAAGGCCGCTGTTTTTTGCCCTTCCAGACGAAAGGGATTGATCGAGTTGACAACCGTCAGGTTGAGATCCTCAGCCAGCGACCGCACCAGATCGAGAGCGCAATCGAAATTCCCGTCAACGGCTATGACGCGCGCCCCGTAAAGAAGTGCCTGCGCCAGCTTTCCGAGCGCGACGTGTCCGGCGGGCAGAAGAACATAGCAAGTCAGCCCGGCTTTAGCGGAAAATGCCGCGGCCGAGGCGCTCGTATTGCCTGTCGAGGCGCAGATCACGGCTCTGGCACCTGCCTCTTTGGCCTTGGATATGGCCAGGGTCATGCCCCTGTCTTTAAAGCTGCCTGTCGGATTGAGCCCTTCGAGCTTGAAATAAAGATGCAAGCCCGGGAAGCCCAGCTTTGCCGGCAGTGCCGTCGCTGCCACCAGAGGCGTGAAGCCCTCCCCCAGGGAAATCACCGGCGTGCCGCTTGAGACCGGCAAGAACTCTGAGTATTTCTCTATCAATGGAACACTGCTGTGCATGCTCTTTCCTTTGCTTCCCTTTTTTGAAACTAAATCTTGAGTTTGTAACCAGGCACATGGCGATTCTACTGGCTCATCTCCTTTTTGTTGGAGATCTCCTCCCATTACCTGTCGGCTGAGGTTTTGTCAGGCTCTTGCCAGATGCGGATGCAACTTGCAAGACCCTGCATGAAAGCACATTTCGAAAGCTCCGAAAGAGCTCCATCCATGTCGGAGCTTACGGCTGCGTGCGTGAGAATGACGATGTCCGCCCCCCCTTGCCGGGAGCCGCGCTGGACTATGCTCTGGATGCTGATGCGGCGCAAGCCGAATATGGTGCCAATCTGCCCGATCACTCCCGGGCTATCGGACACTTTCAAATGGAGATAGAAAGGACATCGCCACATCCCCGGCGGCAACACGCAAGCCCATTCCGGTTGAATAGCAGCCTGGAAATAGCTGGCAAAATCAGGCAGTTGCAGGGCGCTGGCGAGATTGATGATGTCGCCGACGACTGCCGAGGCCGTAGGCATCTGCCCGGCACCGGGTCCGACCATGACTATTTCGCCCACGGCGTGACCGGTGACGAGAATACCATTGTTAGAGCCGGACACGGCAGCCAGCGGGTGGGCAAGCGGCACGAGCGTAGGGTGAACGCGCACGCTCAGGCTATCTTCACCGCCTGCCGTACAGCCAACGAGCTTGATGCGATAACCGAACTCCCTTGCCGACGCCATGTCCTCGGCAGAAATGTCCCTTATCCCCTGCCGAAAAATGGACTCCGGCCTGGCAAAGCGCCCGTAGGCCAGAGCCGAGAGGATGGAGAGCTTGTAAGCTACGTCGAAGCCTTCCACGTCGGCTGTGGGATCGGCTTCGGCAAACCCGAGAGATTGCGCTACCTCCAGAGCCCGGGCAAAGCTCTCGCCGCGCTCTTCCATAGAAGAGAGAATAAAGTTAGTCGTGCCGTTGAGAATGCCTGCCACCGAAGAAATCTTATTGGCTTCCAGCCCCTTCTGAATCGTAGAGATAAGCGGTATGCCGCCGGCAACAGACGCCTCGAAAAATATGGCCACGCCCTTGCGGCGAGCCAGCTCGAAAAGCTCAGGTCCATGCTTGGCAAGGACTTCCTTATTAGCCGTGACAATATGCTTGCGCTGCTCGATGGCTCTGAGCATGTGATCCAGAGCAGGCTTCTCACCACCCATCACTTCTATCAGGACTTCAATCTCCGGGTCGTCGATCACTTGCAGCGGGTCGTCCGTCACTGCACAGGGCAAGACAATGTCGCGCTGCTTCAACTTGTCTCTTACCGCCACTTTCTTCAGTTGCAAGTGGCGCTGCTGCCCGAGCAGCTTGACCACACCAGTGCCGACTGTGCCCAGCCCAAGCATCCCCAGCACGACCCGTCCCATTCCAATCACCCTCTTGTCAGAAGCGCCCTGAACACCTGTTCTCTGGATCTCTCAAGCTTGCCTTGCCTGCCTGAAGCCGGACAGGAGGCATGAGAATCGTCTTGTCCTTGCCGGACACTCAAGACCCCGAGATTATCTCATGAGCCGGATTCAGGGGCTCAACGCTGCCTTTTGCGGCACGCTTGCCAAGCGTTACATTGTTCTTTGCAAGCATCCTGCGCTGGACCTGACAGCAAGCCAGCTTGAAACAATTGCAAACTGAGGTTTGCAGACGGCATTTGCGTGGAATATAGCAGCTGTGCGGTTCCGGCACTTTTCATTTGACAGAGTTAAGGATGTAAGGCACTCTTTTAGCAGAACTTGCACGCCAGACATCAGAGCCAGAGTGCATTTCGAATCCTCGATGCCAGAGTCCATTTACCAGGGAGCCCCGGACCATTCATGATCGGCAAAGTACCGCATAGATCTTTTGCTCTGAAGCTTTTCTTAGCGCTTGCCGCTCTGATTCTCTCAGCTTTTGCCGCGGGCCAGCAGGTACTGGCGATCGGACCGATTTCGCCTGTGCCAGCAGGCATGAGGTCCGTCACAGTCGGCAGGATGATCAGAAGTCCTGCCTCTGCCTCGCGCCCTCACAATGCGGCAAGACCACACTCAAACGGCGTGAGCAAAGTCCGGGTCAAACATCCATCGAGAATAAAGCACAAGCCGGCTCCCCCTCCGAAGCCACCCCAGGATCTTCTCAACAGCCTGTCCGTTCACACGATTGCACCGGGAGTGGTGCACAAAGTTCATCGCGGCGCTCTTTTTATCAATGTTCTGGACATAGATCTCTCACGAGCAGATGTCCAGGTGAAACCCGTCCTTGCCGGTGAGACTTTCAACCGGCTTGATGAAGTAAAGGATCTGGCAAGCAAAGCCGGAGCGCTGGCTGCTGTCAATGCCAACTATTTCAAGCGGGACGGCACGCCGCTTGGCACTCTTGTGGTGGATGGCGAATGGGTGGCCGGTCCTCTGCTCGACCGCACATCGCTCGGGATAACCCGGAGCGGGTCCATCCTTGTCGACCGGGTAAACCTGCACGGGAACCTCGAGACATCCAACCCGAAACTTGGCACTATCTGGGTCAACAATATCAATCAACCACGGCGACACGGCAGCAGGCTCATCGCCTATACACGGCGCTGGGGAAACTTCGTGCGCATGTCTTATGCCGGATGCCTGGTGGCAATCGACGCCTCAGGACGCGTCATCGACCGGACCGAGACGGTTATCGGCATACCGCCTGGCGGCGTCGTTTTGAGCGACAGCAAGAAGGGTCAGATTGCTTTGCTCGAGCCAGGCGATCTTGTCGACCTTCGCTGGCGGACCAATCCGGAGTCCTGGGCCGATGTGGTGGACGCAGTCAGCGGCGGTCCCGTGCTTATCCGCGACGGCAAATTGTTTGTCGGGCTCAAAGACGAAGGCTTCCGCAAAGCCTGGACTGGCAGCCAGATTCACGCACGCACAGCAGTCGGTGTTACTGCCGACCGGCACCTTCTGCTTTTGACCATTGAAGGTCCACACACTCTCTGGGATGTGGCAAAGTTTTTGCGCAAGGCAGGCGCTGTCGATGCCATGAACCTCGACGGCGGCGGCTCGACAACAATGGTGGTTGAAGGCACTACAGTCACGCGCAATAAGAGCACATACCAGCGGCGCGTGGCGAGCTCGCTTGCCGTCATTCCGCGCACCCGGCTTAAGACGGCTCAGCGCAATACAGTCAACACCGGTTATCTCCCGACAAGCGATCTCAGCGACTTCAGCGCCCAGCCTGCCACAGCAAGCCTTACACCGACGCCTGCCATCGAATTGACCGGACAGGGATCTCGGCAGGCGTCGGCTGAACCAGGCTCTGCCCAACAGCAACAGGACAAGCAAGCACTCTTTACTTGCGGCATCCCGCCTGAGCCGCCGCCGGCACCATCCCCTCAAACCAGCAATGGCTCAAAGCCGGGCGATCAGTCCGACACCAGACAGGCAAGGCGCCCGAAAGGCAGCAAATACTTGCGCTGGATGCGCCGCCTTCTTCCCTGATGAAGCCTGCTCAATTCAAGAGTACGGAATAAACCTTTATTATGTTCCTCAGAATTTGAGGACAGGTATCTTTTGTGGCAAAAGTCAGGGCGGCAAAAGGCTGGCAATTCTGGATTGACCGGGGCGGCACATTTACGGATGTGGTCGCCTTGAGCCCCACCGGGGAGATTAAAGTGAGCAAGCTCCTTTCTGTGGCCCCGGAGCGCTATCAGGACGCAGCCTTGCAGTCCATGCGCGAGATTTTGGGTGTCGACGGCGCAAGCCCTCTGCCCACCGGCGCCATAGCTTCCATCAAAATGGGCACGACAGTAGCCACAAATGCCCTGCTCGAGCGACAAGGCGAGCCGACGATTCTTGTAATCACAGCAGGCTTCACCGATGCGCTAGCCATCGCTTACCAGAGCCGACCAGATATATTCGCCCTGGAAATTAAGCGCCCGCAAATGCTTTACGAGCACGTTATCGAAGCAAAGGAGCGCTTCAGCGCCGAAGGTGATAAGCTGTGCCCGCTCGATAGAAAAGCACTGCGCGCCGACCTGCAAAGAGCCTATAACAACGGCTATCGTTCTTGCGCTATCTGCCTGATGCACGGCTACCGTTACAACGAGCATGAGCGGCAAGTGGAAGACATCGCACGACAGATAGGCTTCACCCAGGTGTCTACATCGCATACTACAAGCCCTTTGATGAAGCTTGTCAGCCGTGGTGATACCACTCTTGCTGACGCATATCTCTCGCCGGTGCTCAGGCGTTACGTGGAAAAAGTGGCGCGCGAAGTCAAAGGGACCCGCCTGCTCTTCATGCAATCAAATGGAGGGCTGGCCGACGGCAAACAGTTTCGAGGCAAAGACGCCATCCTCTCAGGACCGGCCGGAGGCATCATCGGCGCAATCAAAACAAGCGCCAGGTCGGGCAACGACAAGATAATCACTTTCGACATGGGCGGGACTTCCTGCGATGTAGCCCACTATGGCGGTGAGCTTGAACGTTCCCTGGAGAGTATGGTCGCTGGCGTGAGAATACGCGCACCCATGCTCTCGATAAATACCGTCGCAGCAGGGGGCGGCTCGCTTCTACACTTCGACGGCTGCCGCTATCGCGTCGGACCGGAATCAGCCGGCGCCGACCCCGGGCCGGCCTGTTACCGCAAGGACGGGCCGTTGACTGTGACTGATTGCAATGTGCTTTTGGGAAAAATCCAGCCTGCATATTTCCCAAAAGTCTTCGGGCCCTCAGGAAACGAGCCCATCGATGCTTGCCGTGTGGCGACGCAATTTGCCGCCCTTGCCGCGGACATCCACGAGCAAACAGGCGACTGCCGATTACCGGAGCAAGTAGCTGAAGGCTTTCTGTCGGTGGCAGTGTCGAGGATGTCCAGCGCCATCAAGCAGGTGTCTGTTGAGCGCGGTTACCAGCTCAGCGAATATACTCTCTTCTCTTTCGGTGGAGCAGGCGGTCAGCACGCTTGCTTGATTGCCGAAGCTCTCGACATAAAGCGTATTTGCATCCATCCTTTCTCAGGGGTGCTTTCAGCCTATGGCATCGGGCTGGCCGATTTAAGAACAATCAAAGAATGCTCCATTGAAAAGGCTCTCAGCCAGACAAGCCTGAAAAAGGCCGCTTCCCTGGCGGCAAGCCTGAAGAAAGTAGCAGCCACGGAGTTGACGGGACTGGCAGGAGAATGTGCCGCTATCACGTTCAAGCGAAGAGCCCGTCTGCGTTATGCCGGCGAGGATTTCTCCGTGAGCGTGGATCTCTCCAACCAGAAGGACATGGAACAGGCATTTGCCCATGCCCACAAGCTCCGCTTCGGCTGCGGCTTCGATCGAAGCGAAGAAGCCCTGATTCTGGAGGCAATTGAAGTAGAAGCTATCGGCAAGACATTTTTAAGCGAAGATCTCTTTTTTCAGACATCCCCTTCAACCAGACTTTCGCCGGTAACTGTGGTCAGGATGTACACAAGAGATAGCTTTCACGCGACTCCGCTTTTCAGGCGCGAGCACTTGAGCCCGGGCGATCAAATATACGGTCCGGCAATCATAGTAGAGTCCTCAGCAACAACCATTGTCGAGCCGTCCTGGGTCGCTGTCATCGACGAGCAGGCCAATATAATCATCAGCCGCGACGAAAGGCAGGCAAGCCCTGCGCTGCTGCCGGCAGCCAGCAAGCCGTTGCTTGCCCTGTCAGATCAAGAGCCCCCTCAGGCTTGCAAGAGCGAGCCAGCCCAGCCGATGGCAACTTTACCAGACCGCGCAGACCCTGTTCTTTTGGAGATCTTCAACAATCTCTTCATGTCGTCAGCCGAGCAAATGGGCATCACTTTGCAGAACACCAGCCAGTCGGTCAACATTAGAGAGCGTCTGGACTTTTCCTGCGCCATCTTCGACGGAGCAGGAAACCTTATCGCTAACGCCCCGCACATACCTGTTCATCTGGGGTCCATGGGCGAGGCCGTGCAGCATCTCATTGCCCATTGTCAGGGCAAGTTTCGCCCGGGTGATGTCTATGCCACGAACGACCCATTTGCAGGCGGCACCCATCTGCCGGACATTACAGTAATCTGGCCGGTTTTCATTGAAAGTTCCGATTCGCCCTTGTTTTTCACAGCCGCACGCGGGCACCACGCTGACATCGGCGGCATTACGCCTGGCTCCATGCCACCTGGCAGCACAACAATAGAACAAGAAGGCATATTGATCAGCAATTTCTTGCTGGTCGACAAGGGCAACTTTGCCCTGGATCTCCTTGAGAAAATGCTTTCGCTGGGCGCCTATCCCGCGCGCAATCCGCGGCAAAATATAGCCGATCTCAAAGCACAGATTGCCGCCTGCAACAAGGGGCAGCAAGAGCTAGAAAAAATGATCTCTCATTTCGGACTGGACACTGTAAAGGCATACATGTCCTTTGTGCAAGACAACGCTGAAGAGTGCGTGCGCCGGGTCATAGACGGGCTCGACGACGGCTCGTACAGTTGCCGAATGGACAATGGCGCCACAATCTCCGCCAGCATCAAGATAGACAGGAAGGCTCGCTGCGCGACCATAGATTTTTCAGGTAGCTCGCTTGAGACCAGGGATAATTTCAACGCTCCCTCGGCTGTCTCGAAAGCGGCAGTACTCTACGTGTTTCGCACCCTTGTCCAGGCCGACATACCCCTTAATGCTGGCTGCATGAAACCACTCACTCTAATAATTCCTGAAGGCTCCATCGTGAACCCGGCGCTAGGGGCCGCTGTTGTGGCCGGCAATGTGGAGACTTCGCAGGTCATAGTCGATACGCTCTATGGCGCACTGGCAGTGATGGCTGCTGCTCAGGGGACGATGAACAATTTCACCTTCGGCAACGATCTCTATCAGTATTATGAAACCATTTGCGGTGGCGCCGGCGCTGGCGCGACTTTTGACGGGGCCGACGCGGTGCAGACCCACATGACCAATTCGCGCCTCACAGACCCCGAGGTTCTCGAATGGCGTTTTCCTGTGCTTGTCGACAGCTTTTCCATACGCAAGGGCAGCGGCGGCGCCGGGCATCATCACGGCGGCAACGGAGTCGTACGCCGTATAAAGTTTCGCCAACCGATGACTGCCTCAATTCTCTCGGGCCGGCGTACAGTCGCTCCGGCAGGACTGAAGGGCGGCGAAAACGGTCTTTGCGGCAAGAATTTCCTGGAAAGGGAGGACGGCACTGTCGTGCCTCTTGCCTCAACGGACACAGCTCAAATGCAGGCAGGCGATATTTTTGTGATCATAACGCCCGGAGGCGGCGGCTTTGGCTCAGCGGACAAGAAAAATACTGGCTGCCCCATTATCATTCCACCCTGAGCAGTTGCCCCAGCTCTGCCTCAGCTGACAAGAAAGATTGCCGGCAACCTCAGGCTTCCGGCAAATAACAGACAGCTCAAGGTAAAGCGGCAAATGCAAAGGCGATTGCTGGCTGCCCCTTTACCTTGCTGCTATGGCGCAGGTCAGGGTTTAGGGGTGGATGCAAAGGGAATATCTGCTAATAGCTCCTACTTTTTATCAAACCCTTGGAAGGTGTGAAGATGGCTTCAAAGGCCTGGTTTGCTTTCCATCTGACTCTTTTGGCAGCGAGCCTTATTTTTGCCGGCACAGCGACGGCAGCCGAGCCGGCCGGCACTCGCTACTATTTGAAAGGCAAAGAAATTTCGGCAGCCCAGTACCAGGCCATCATGCTGTTCAACGAATCTTACGGGACTTTCCGGGAAGGAAAGTATGAGCAGGCAGCCGAAAGCTTGCGCCGGGCCGTATCGCTCAATCCTGATATGGCGGAGGCACGCTGCAATCTCGGACTGGTTCTGGCCAGGTTGGGACAAGTCGACGAATCCATACAGCAACTCAAGCAATGCATCAGCCAATTTCCAGACCGCTCCGAAGCCTGGGCCACCCTGGCGGGTGTTTATCAGGGCTCTGGGCAGCTTTCCGAAGCTGTAGCCGGCTACAGAGAATTCCTCAGACGTTTTCCTAAAGACGAAATGGCAGGCAAAGCAGCCTGCCTGATCAAAGATCTGGAAAAGGAGCTCGGCGAACAAGCCTCAGTGGCAAAGTCGCTGAAGCCTGGCGAAAAAGAAGACGACTATTTCCCATATACGACATACAACTGCGTGACAAAATGGCCGTCCGAGAAAATGCCTTTGAAAGTCTTCTTGAACGAGCCGACTGCCGGCAATTTCCCGCCTAACTATCGCCTTGAGTTCGGCAGAGCGCTCAAAGACTCTTTTGAGCAGTGGTCCGAGAGATCAAACAACAAAGTCAGCTTCGACTTCGTTGACTCGGCTGCAGGAGCCGATATAGATTGCCTCTGGACCAGCGACATCACTAAAGTCACACGCCCTTCCGAACGCGGCGAAGCCAAAATAGCTTACAGCAGCCGCGGCATAGAGCATGTCACCATTGTGCTACTCACTTGCGCAATCACCCCCGATGAGAACCGCCTGCCCGAGCACGTCATGCACACGGCCTGCCTGCACGAAATCGGGCACGCGTTGGGCTTGATGGGGCACAGCCCGCACCCGTCCGACGTCATGTTCTGCTCTGTGCCGGCAGCCGACCAGAAGCACCAGATTTCCCCGGCCGATGCAGCCACGCTCCAACACCTTTACTTGAGTGAGGTCCTGCCAGTATATAAATTCCACGAAGGACAGGTAAATCCCAACGACAAAATCGTCCTGAACAATGAGGGAGTGGATCTGGCTCAAACCGGGGATTTTCGCCGGGCTGCAGAGAAATTCGAGGCATCGCTCAAATTAGATCAAGGCTACGGCGCAGCCAGAAACAACCTTGGAGCAGTTCTCAATAATGTCGCCATTCAGCTCATGGAAAGCGGCAACTGGCAGGAGTCCGAAAGCTGCTTCAAACGAGCTATGACACTACAGGTCAAGGAAAGCAATCCGGCCAAGCGCGCCTCGACCATGCGCAACTACTCCTGTCTGCTCAGAAGGCTGAACCGTCCGGCCGAGGCGACAAAGATGGAAACAATGGCCCAATCTCTTGTCCGTCCACCGGTGACAAGCCTCAAGCCTCGCTGATAAGCCTGGCGCCTGGCTGCCCGTCCAGTCTCATGCGTAGTTTCCCCAGTTACATATTTTCTTTTGCAGAATATATTCAGGCAATCTGTCGCTTGCCAGTTGACTTGAGCGACAAGAAGATAGTCCTGAAGCCAGGTCGTGTCGGTCATGCCCTCCCTCTCTCGCGCTCAATCTTCCATTGCATTCCTCAAGACAGCTTTGCTCATCGCCGTGGCTTGCCTGTCCGCTCCCGGCGCCCTGGCTAATCCGGCTCACTTTCAGTGCTTGCCTGCCCCGACCATAGCCGCCCCGGCCTCACTTATTGCGCCGCTTACTGCCATCGAGGATCTTTGCTTGCAAGGCTCTGAACAGGCGCCCGAGCACCCGCTTGAGAACCCTTCTTCCGGGCGCTTGTCGGGCGCAGCGATAGACAATATCGATTCAAGTGAGATTCGCCAACAAGAGTTTTATGTGGACTGGTCGGCATGGATGAGTGAAGTCGCGCAACGCTGGGAAACAGCGGCCGATTTGCGCCAAATGCGGCAAGAAAACGTCACCTCCGGCACCGGCGCCGCATTCATTGAATTCACTTGCCGCCGCGACGGGTCTGTCGACCATGTAAGTATCCTCCAGAGTTCCGGAGAAAGCAGGTTCGACCAGCAACATCTGGAAGCTCTCAGCCAGTGCGTGCCCCTGCCACCCTTCCCGCCAGGCTCAAGGCGCCAGAGCGTCACCTTGCTCTATGTCTGGGCTGAGCGACCGGCCAGCTGCGCAAGCGAAAAGCGACAGCCAAGAGCCGTCGGCAGCGAATCTCCCCTTGAAACCGTCAGCCGCCCGAAAGGAACACTCTAGCTGCGCCAGGCATGGCATCTCGGCCCAGGAATTGGCGCTGGCTAAAAGCGCCCCGATGCCAAGCGGCGCCACGGTTCTAAAAAAGTCCTTTTGCCAGTACCCTGTACAAGTACGTGATTTTGCCTCCGGAGAAAATGATTGTGGTGTTGGCACGGCAGTTGGAATTGAAAGTAAACCCTGAAAGACCCCGTCTGGCGCCAAGAAAAGACGCCGTCCCCCCGGAGGCAGAAGGGCTGAGCCGCCTGAACATCGCCTTCTTTTTCAAGGCAGGAGTGTTAACGCTCTTGCCTCTTGCGCTGGCTCTTTCGGCAGGGTTACCAGTCCGCGCCCTCGACAAGGCTCTTACCCCGGGGGCTATGTCCAGATTGATTCAGAAAGCCGGCATCCTTTCGCCGGGCTACGGCGTCACAGTCTCTATCATCGGGCAAGAAGCGACAGTGTCCACCTATTTGAACAGGAGCGCCCGGGACCTGGAGAACGATTGCAAAATAGACGCCGTCTTGATTGCCAGACAGCTTTTCGCAGCGGCACACTCTAATCTTGCAAGAGTAAAAGTCGTCTTCAACGATGCCTCTTCTCCCGGGCAATACTGGGCAGTGACAGTCACCACCGGCGATATCAAAGCTTACGGCTCCAGGCAGCTGAGCATGCAGCAGCTGCTCTCGTCGCTGGAGCTGACACACGGCGCTGGTTCCCTCGCGCCGCCCATAGCCCCGGCGTTGGGAGGAAAGCCAGGTCCCGGAACGGCAACAGCCCTGCCGCCCGGCAAGCCCTCCACTGCCTTGGCAATCACTCCGCCGGCTGCCTGCCCGTTCAAGTGTGTACCTTTCAGCGACCCGGTCTCCGGGCTGAGCTTTCTCTATCCGTCAAATGCTGTCGTCACGAACCACCCTAACAAAGACACTGTCGTCAACATCGACGCCACGTTGGAGGGGGGGCGTTTTTTCGACATCTCCCTGAACGTGTCGAAAAACCCTACCCGTCTTCAACCGGATGTGGTCGCGCGCCTGGCTGAGGAGTTTATCCTGAAATCGCTGCCTTCCTTCCGGCGCCTCTCCGAAGGGCCAGTGATGTTTGGCACCAGACGCGATATCCCCGGTTTCTTTAAGATGATCTCCCTGGAAAGCCAGCACCGTCGCATGCGCCAGCTCTATGTTTACTTCCTCCGCGGCGATGCGACCTGCACACTGTCTTTCACCTGCCCGGACGAGCAATTTGATTCCCTTAACCCCATCTTCACTACGGTTCTCGCCAGTGTAACTTTTGCTCCCGGTCAGCTTGGCTGCCTGAGAACAAAACCCTTGCCAGAGATTGCCGGCTGAAGCCAGAAAGGGGGGTCCCGGCATGTCGACAGACGGTGGCAAAGACAGCTCCTGGGCCAGCGCAATGAGATTCATCGTGATCATGGGGCTGGTGAGCCTTTTTGCCGATGTTACTTACGAAGGCTGCCGCGGTGTTTCCGGACAATACCTCTTAAGCCTTGGCGCGAGCGCGGCTGTGGTGGGCACCGTCTGTGGTGCAGGCGAGCTGGTGGGCTATGGCTTGCGTTTTTTCTCCGGCTATATCGCCGACCGCACTAAGCAATACTGGATGATCACAATCGCCGGCTACGCCATCAACCTTCTGGCTGTGCCGGCTCTGTCCTTGACAGGGAACTGGCAGGCAGCGGCCGTTCTTCTCCTTGTCGAGCGGCTGGGCAAAGCCGTGCGCACCCCTGCCCGCGACACCATGCTCTCTTATGCCGGCAGCCGCGTCGGGCAGGGCTTCGGCTTCGGCTTGCATGAAGCCATGGATCAAATCGGAGCTGTCACAGGCCCGGTGATCATGGCCCTGGTGCTTGCAGGAGGATTCAGTTATCGCTTGGCCCTTGCGACACTCTTGATCCCGGCTGTGCTGGCCATCGCCATCCTTCTTATCGGCAAGCTCACATTCCCCGTTCCCCGGCTCCTGGAGGTTAAAGCTCCCACAATCGGCAAAGGAGCACTGCCCAGAGCCTTCTATATCTATGTCGCGGGCGTGTCGCTCATCGCCTTTGGTTATGCGGATTTTCCACTCATTGCATACCACCTGAGCCGGCATGCAGCACTCGCCCCCTTCTGGATCCCAGCTTTGTATGCCCTGGCCATGGCGGTCGATGCAGCAGCCGCCCTTGCCCTCGGCTTCCTTTTTGACAGATGGGGCTTCCTTGTTCTGCCGGCAAGCTTTTTCTTCTCGTCATTTTTTGCCCCTGCGGCCTTTCTCATGGGTCCACCTCTGGCTTTCTGCGGCGTCGCCCTCTGGGGGCTGGGCATGGGAGCCCAGGAATCAATCATGCGCGCAGCGACAGCCACACTGGTCGATGTCGACAGCCGGGCATCAGCCTATGGAATCATGGGACTGAGCTATGGAGTGTCCTGGTTCCTTGGCAGTGCTCTCATGGGCTTCCTCCTGGACGTTTCAGTCTACTATGTAGTCGCTCTCTCTCTTTGCACCCAGCTTCTTGCCCTGCCGGTCTTTTTTCTTGTCCAGAGGGAATTGGAAAGAAGCGGCAGCGGCTCCTGATAAGCTATCAGGCTCCTGAGCTGGCAAGTCCGTCCTGTGCATTTTATACTTGCGAGGCCGTACTCATGCTAGCTTTCAGACGAATACTGTCTGTCTTGGCCGGAGCATAGCCCCTATCGGCAGACTTTCCATACCACTGGGCGGCCCTGGTCACATCCTTGCCGACACCCTTACCGTCTTCAAAGCAGACACCGAGCCAGTGTTGAGCTTGCTTATGCGAAACATCAGCCAGAGTCTGGAAAAGCGTCACAGCCTCTTCAAAGCGCATGTGCCGGCTGGAGGACTGCCAGGGCAGACCCTGATCGAAACGCCCTTCGGCAGATTTGGCAAAACAGCGCTCGGCCTCCTGAAAATCCTTGTTGACACCGACACCGTTGCGATAACAAAGCCCCAGCTTCCAGAGGGCAAATGAATTGCCTTCGGCAGCTGCTTTGCGCAACCATTTGATGCCATTGGTCAAACTGGCGGTAACGCCGTCGCCTCCTAGAAGCACTGCGCCAAGCTGAGCCTGGGCAGGGACGTTGCCCATTTCTGCCGCCTTCATCAGCAATTGATTGGCAGCAGCTGCGTCGGCGGCGACCCCGCTGCCATTTCTATAACTGACAGCCAGCAAAACAATCGCCTCGGGCATCTCCTGCGCGGCAGCGGACTGCAACCACTGGACAGCCCGGGCGGGATCGCGCGCATAGCCGTCTCCGCTGCTCAGGGCAAGAGCAATCTGCACTTGAGCCTGAGCATTGCCTTCCTCGGCAGCCCGGGCATACCATTCCAGAGCTTCGGTCCGTTTGCCGCTCACCTGAAGATGATCGGCAAGCGACGGCATGGCTGCCATGTCGCCGGTTTTGGCCACGCCTTTGAGCCAGTCCACGGTGCCTTCCACGAAATGCCCAGACTGAAAGAGCGCTCTGTGACAGCGCGCGAGGCTCTCCTGAGCATCCTGATTGCCCGACTCGGCTGCCTTCTTGTACCAGCAGAGAGCTTGTTCCGCGTCGGCCGGCAGCCCCTCGCCTTTTTCGCAGCAGGCAGCCAGCGCCATCTGTGCTGGCTCGAAGCCCTGCTGAGCCGCCTTCTGGAACCACTGTGCCGCCTCAGCCAGGTTCTTCTTCACAGGTCCACCACCCTGGAAGAAGACGCCTGTTCGCCACTGCGACTCGGCCTGCCCATGCTCTGCTGCTTTCCTGTACCAGTTATATGCTCTGGTAAGATCTTTTTCTGTCAGAGTACCGCTTTCAAAAGAGACAGC
>JAHFBI010000316.1 GCA_023250095.1 Candidatus Melainabacteria bacterium | reverse complement strand
TATATCCGGATGAGGTGCTTTTGACGGGCATCGCTCATCAGGTTTTGGCGAAGGTCTCAGGCGATCGTCTGCCTGCTGCGTCTGCAGCGTCTGCCGATAACGCCCTCAACTTGATTGCTCTGGTGCCTGGCGTCGGCAGCTTCAGGTCGCACCGGTCCTGGCCGGAATCGGGCTGGGCTGAGCTGGCTGGCAAAATTTCCCAGCAGATGGGATATGCCGTCACTCTTATCGGCGGGCAAGGCGAAGAGGGGCTGTGTGAGCGCATTGCCCGAGTTGCCGGCGCCGGTTGTCTTAACGTGGCAGGCAAGCTGTCCTTGCCCGAGACAGCAGCTTTGCTGTCCGCCTGCCGCCTGGCGGTCTCGGGCGATACCGGTCCGGCGCATATTGCTGTTGCCGTCGGCACTCCGGTCGTGGGGCTGCTGGGTCCGACGCTTGCTCAGCGCAGCGGGCCTTTCGGTATGGAAAAATTTGTCATTGACCGCAGCTGTAACTGTACTTGCCAGCGCTTCAAATCGTGCCGGATCTCCAGAAGATCCGGCGCGGGTGATTGCATGACAGGAATTACTGTGAATGAGGTCTTCGAGAAAGTTCAGGAAGCTGTTGCTGCTCGACTTAATCTTGCTTAGGTGGGTGATTGTTTTCCACAAGGAGTGTGTGCGATGCGAATTCTCGTCTCAGTGGCAGCTGTCGCGCTGCTTCTTGCTTGCCTGCCGGCAATAGCCCAGCAAGGCGCTTTCCCCGGGCAGGGAAGCAAAGAAGTTTGGCTCAAAGCCAACGGACTCTATGACGAAGGGAACAAGCTCTATGAGGTTAAAAAGTATGCCGAGTCTATCGCCAAGTATCAGTCCGCAGTGGCGCTTTACCCGTTCGATGCGCACTATTACTACAATCTCGGGCTGGCGTTGAAAAAAAACGGCGATTTTAAAGCAGCAGCAGATGCTTTCAGGAAATCACTCGCTTTGAACAAATCTGACTGGAGGTCCTGGAAGGGGCTGGCCAACGCGCTCTACAAGGACGGGCAATATTTCCAGTCCGCTGACGCGTTCAAGAGTGCCCTTAAAGCAAATCCTCCTTCTAAGGAGCTGCCTGATATCAAAAATGGTCTTGCCGCTGCGCTCCGGCTGAGAGCGCAATCGAAATGAAAGAATTTTTGCTTGTCCTTGCCGGAGCCTTTGCTGCCCGCACTTCTGATTCTTTGACTGGTTTAATTGCGGGAAACCCCACTGGTACTACCAATTGCTTTCTCGGCAGCATTAGAATGTAGTCGTTGGCGTTCCTCTTGGCAGGCGGTTTGAGCAATGAATACAGGTGGAGTTGGCGGTCAGCAGGACGGATATGTGTCTGTGGCCGAGCTTGAAGATGGTAGCGAGCACGTATACCGTTTGCAGCGCAAGCCGGCGCCTCCACCAGATCCAGTTTATCTAAGTCTGCCCGAAGGTAGTTCAGCGGCTGGGCAGACAAAGACAAAAGCAGCTTTTCAGCAGGAGTCAGCAGGATTTTTCGTGTCTCTGGTCAAGTCCCTGGGGTTGTACCGTCCTTTGGCACATTCAGGCAGGTCCGTCAGCAGTTTTCCTGGCTTGCCCGACTATTCGGCTATGGAGGCCGACAGGCGGGATAAGATTATGCGTAGTACCAAAAGAGCCGCTATCACTTTTGGCGTTATCTTTGGTTTTTCCTTCCTGGGGCTGTGCCTGGTGTATTTCACTCGTCACGCCAATCAGCCGACACGCACCCAGGCAGACATGGGCGGGGAGATGGAGCCAGCCGAGCAGGCGCTCGAATCTTCCAGCCGAGTGCCTGTCGCCCCGGGCGTGATGCAAATGGAAGGGGGGGCACCCGCTTCTGGCAACATGCCGCTGAGCGGGCAAGCTCCTTCTGGCATTGCGCTACAAGCAGTTCCGACTGTAACCGGCGCGCCGGCTGCCGGCAGTCCTGGCGATTCGCAAGGTAGTTCTTCGCTGCAAATGCTTTCGCCAGGACTACCGCCGGAAGCCAGGTATGGATCTCCGAGGGATGGCTTCAGCGCCTCGACTGGCGTCACACCTTCATCTTCGGTCAGCTTGCCGAAAGACGATCAAGGCAGCCTCCAAACAAACCAGGACCTTCCCATGACTCAGCAGGGTCCTGCCGCCGGGGGTCCTGCCGGCTCATCTTCTCCCTTGAATCCGGGTGTCGGCAGGCAGCAGGTGCCGCTTCTGGCTGGCCCCCCTTCTGCCGGGCCACAAGCGCAACCGACAGGTTACGACGCCTTCCCATCTCCGGAAACACGGCGCATGAAAGTCAGTGCTTCCGAGCCAGCCCACCGCTACCGCCTCTTTGTCGCGCGCTAAAATCGCCAGATCAATTCTGATGTGAGATGCTACAGCTGTGGCAACTCCTGTCGAGTTGGAAAATGGCATCTTGATAGCGTGAGTTGGGGCAGCGGTATTGACAACACTTTATTAGCCGCTTATCATAATGCCGGTTCTCCAGCCACGAGAATTGTGCCCGTATTGTCCGCTTCTGTGCAGGCAATTCTTACTAGTCCATTTCAGGGTGCCTCAAGCTGCCCGGCTGACCCGAGAGGATGTGAAACGGGGCAGGCAAGCGGCAACCAATGAGCCCAGAGGAAAAGGACGCTGTCGACCGGGTGAAAAGCCTTAAAGGCTGCTGTCAATTTGATTGAGGAGAAATGGGAAATGCCGGCAGTGTCTGATGACTCGGGAGCTCAAAAGCCTACCAGGACCACTCATTCCGAGCAGACTCCTGCAAGGCCAGCCGATACGCCGTCCGGCGCAGGCAGTGGCAGCTCTACTGCCGGACCCAGTCCGGCTTTTTCCGAGGCCTGGGGAAGCGGTCCCACCAGTCATGTTCAGCCTGACAGCAGCCAGACCAATAGCCAGCCGGAAGGAGTGGCGCCGCGCCCGACCCATGGCCCGGCTTCCTCGGGACGCGGCGACCTGTATCAAGATCAGATAAGTCAGCCTGGTGACAAAGGACCGCAGGCAGGAACCGGGGTGATGGAGAAGTTTGCGGATAGCCGTACTCTGCCGCCTCAGAGACAGTATGAACAGGCAGCACGCGAACAAATGTTTGAAGCTGCCCGAGGTAGCGGCGTAAAGCCTGTGACCAATGTGGAGTTCAATGTAGGCAATGAGACTTTGCGCGGGCAGATGACTCTGGACAGGCACAATCAACAGATATTTTTTGATCAGGACCACAACAAATACAAAGTTATGCCGGCTGATAGTCAGCATCCGCAAGGGGTCTTGCAACCCCTGTCGCGCGGGCGCGCTGACTCTGAGCCACTGCCGATTGCTGGATCGAGAAGCGTGCCTGCCGCCGACTTGAATGGCGACACACGGGCTGGCAGAGCCAGACAGGAAGGGACGCCTGCTTCTCCTTCCGGGCAGACACCCGAAGTGAGACCTGTCGCCGGGCAAGGTGAGCCGAAACAGAAAGGACCGGAAATACAGCCGACCATACAGCCGGTCAGCCGTGGCGAATTGCCGGCGCCAGGAAGGGGTGACGTGCAACCTGTGGCCCGTCCTCCAGGTGAAGGCGGCGGCGGGCGCGAAGAAGGTTTGCACGGGCGCGGACAGCGGCAGCTCGGGTTGAACCCCGACGGACAGCCGGCAAATCAGCTGCCCGAGCAGCGCGCGCATCAGCCATTGCCTCCGCAAGCTGCAGTGCCGGAGCGGGTTGTGCCCCAGCCGGGACAGCCGGCAATCCAGCCGATTGCCCGTGGCGACATACAGCCTGCGATTCAGCCAGTGCAAAGAGACGGAAGAGGGAGCATTGGCGCCGAGCAAATCCAGCATTTGCAAGAGCGCCAGGCTCAGCGCGTGGGCGGCGACATACAGCCTGCGATTCAGCCGGTGCAAAGAGACGGAAGAGGGAATTTTACTGCCGAGCAAATCCAGCATTTGCAAGAGCGCCAGGCTCAGCGCGTGAGCGGCGACATACAGCCTGCGACTCAGCCGGTGCAAAGAGACGGAAGAGGGAATTTTACTGCCGAGCAAATCCAGCAAATTCAGGAGCGGCAGGCGCTTAGAGTAAGCGGCGAAATAGGCAGAAATCTCCCAGGCAATGTGCCTGAGCTACGTCCCCGTGCCGGTGAGGGTTTGCCCGGACAGATGGACGGACTGAAACGTGGACAGATGCCAAACCCAAGCGATGCCGCTGCCGGAGTCGGACAGGGCGGGCGTGGCAATCTGCCGCATGGTGGGCTGGATGTTCCTCAGCAAAACAAGCAGGCTGGTCCTGAGGGTGGAATTCTGCCGCCGCAACTGCGTGATGCCTCTGCAAGGCAGTCCCTGCTCGAGGCCATTAACCAGGCGCAGGCAGGCAAAGTGGATCTCCACAATCAGAAACTTCTTGACGCTCTGAAGGAGTTCAAGCCGGATCAACTTGCTCAACTGAAGCAGTTCTTGCAGGATGCGCACGGTAATCAGCTCGGGCGCCTTGATACTAAATTCGATATCACCATGCAAGGCAAGATCAAGGAAATAGCTGAGTTCCTTGTCCCGGGTGGTAAGCGTGCCGATGGTTCGGATCTCAGTGCCGGGCTGCCCAGGCTCGGGCAGGAGAAATCTCCCTCGGAGCGGTTGCTTGATTTCTTGCGCACCAATGAAAAGCTCATCGACAAGGTGCCGGGCCCTGAGGCTTCGAGGGCTCTGGTGCAGGATCTCGGCAAGATATTGAAGGACTACAACCAGCAAATAGGGCTGGAGCCGGGCAAAGGTGCGCTTACCGTCAAGGATATTCTCGGGCGCAACTTTGAAGACGCTGCCAGGGCGGCCGAAAGAGGACTTCTACCGGGGCAACTGGAAGGGCGCGGCGAGAAGAGAGAATTCACCGTCAAGCAGCTGCCTGGTGATGAAATCGTCATGCGGAATTTGCTGGATCGCGTGCAGAGCAGGAGCATTGCCGACGCCGAGGCGGCCGGTCGGACGCGTCAGGAGACGACGCGTGTCGAGCCACTGACAGGCAGGCTCGATCCTCACCTGGAGAACATCCAGCAGCAAAGGATGGAGGATGCCGCCAGATCGCAGAAGGAACTTGGCGCTAGGGTCGATGCCAGCGCCGCCAGGAGTGCCGACGCCATTCCCCAGAAGAATATCGACGCAGCGACAGGCACTGCTTCCCCTCAGCCGTCAGACCTGCGCGGCGACGGGCGCGCGCCGTCTTCAGCGCCAAAGGAAGACGCGCAAACTGATCAGCAGCTGACAACGCACAGAGCCGACAAGCGTGAAGATGACGAGAAAAAGCCCCAGAAGAAAGAAGACGACAAGTCACGCGACGAGAAGATCGACCAGCGCATGACCGATGCTGCGCTGGCTGCCCTGGCAACGAAGAGGCGCCAGGAGATGGAGGACAAGGAGAAGCAGGAGACTGCCAAGGAGAAAGACAAGAAGGAGCCGGAGCGTCGCGTAAAATACATCGTCAAACAGGGCGATACGCTGGAGAGTATCGCCGCCAAGACGCTGCGCGACAAACGTCTTGCTGGTCTGATTTACGAAATCAACCAGGCGGTAATTGCCGTGCGGGTGCAAAACGGCAAGAAGATTGTCGAGCTCGAGCCCAAGCTTGTCATCTGGCTGCCGACGCCCACCGAGGCCAAGGAATACAGGGGACGCCTGCTGAGCGGCAAAGCCGCCGGCATCGATTTCAGCGGCACCAAATTTGCCAGTGCCGAGGATGAGCTGTCGGCGAAGTTCGGGACTAACTGGGATGGCACTTCCGGTGGTGCAGCCGGAGGGGAGTCTCTGGAGGATATGGCTGCTGATGCAATTGCCGCAGCACAGGCTCGCCGCGCTAATATCGAACGTCTTCTCGGACCTCTTT
>JAHFBI010000315.1 GCA_023250095.1 Candidatus Melainabacteria bacterium | reverse complement strand
GCTGCATGATCTCAGGCGCACGTTGGGCAGTTACATGGCAATTGGGAATCAAAGTTTGCAGGTGATAGGCAAAGCTCTTGGTCAAATGTCCTCGACCGCAACACAGATCTATGCACGGCTGACACATGATCCTGTACGACAGGCGCTTGAAAAGGCACAGTCGGACATGCTCAACACAGCCAAAGCGCTGGCACAGGGAGCATCGGAACAAGCGGAAGCCGCCAGCTAAACGGTATTTGACAGGCGATACGATATTTCGTATCATAATTGGGGGAGACGACATGGGGCTAAAACCGGCCATCTTCGTGGGAGGAGCTAAGAGTGCCATTAGACGTTTCCCCTATGAGGCACGCAAGGAAGCCGGGTTGCAATTGCGGCGGGTTCAGGCTGGAAAAGAGCCGGCGGACTGGAAGCCAATGCCTTCCATCGGGCCCGGCGTTAGGGAGATCCGTATACATCATCCTCACGAGCACCGTGTAATGTATGTTGCGCATTTTCCCGAAGCCGTTTATGTTTTGGATGCCTTCGAGAAAAAGACCAAACAGACACCACAAAGACACATAGATTTAGCGAGGGCAGCATATGCCGAGGTCAAGAAAAGTCGCCAGCACGAAGACTGAAATTCGGTTCGAGGCAAGTTCTGGAAATATCTTCAAGGATTTGGGCTTCTCCGATGAGGAAGCTGTGAATCTTCAGCTCCGGGGCTTGCTTGCAATCGAGATCAGCAACATCATTGAGGAACGGGGTTGGTCGCAACGACAGGCAGCTCAAGAACTCGGTGTTAGTCAGCCGCGTATAGCTGAGATAATGAAGTCGAAAATTGATCACTACAGCATTGATCTTCTGGTCAGGTATCTCGACAAACTGGGTCAAAGGGTATCGATAGTAATTGAGCCTAAGAACGAAGTTGCATAGCAATCAGGCTATACCTGGCTGGACCGAACGCCGAAGGATGGTCCGAGGTAATGATGGTGGTGAGAATCAAGATCGACTGATGAAGGTGGAAGTTCATGAAGCCGGATGAGTCGAAGCAGAAGGATAGCGATATGGATAATGTGCTTGCGGCCCTCGTGAGGGCCTCAAGGCGGGCTCGGAAGTTGGCGCAGCAGACTCGCACTGAGTTTGTTGTAGTACGCGATGGGCGCTTGGTGCGCGAGATACCGCCAGCCTACGACGATGAAATCAATGAGACTGGTCAGAACGCATAGGACAGCGCTCTCCGGTCGGCGCAGCAGTGGCTTGGTCCTAAGCCCCCGAGACACCATCTGCCACTCTGCCTGAATAGCAGCGAACCGGGGACCTAGCGTCAAGACTGCCGCAGGCACCCGCAAGGGCTTGGTCTTGATGCTGGGGGTTTGATGCTAGGCTCATAGCCGGGCAGAAGTGGACGGGGGCGTTAGAAGAATGGGCGCTCGCTCAAAAGAACAGAATTATGTGGGGCGCACAGGCTTAAGCATTGTGCCAGCTCCGTGACGTTGCTTCTGATAATGGTTCACCGGCGTATTTAACCCAGACAGCACCGGGGCTAGTGGTTTTGACCATGTCTGATCGGCCGCCTTTGAGTACATGTACCGGCCAATTCAGCCCGCATCGGCTGGGCTTTTTAAGACCGCGACCGTGCGCTCTGTATCTTGCCTTCTACGCTAACGCGTATCGGCCTTCGGGATTTGGTTCCGCCTCATGGCCAATTCGGCGGTGACTTTGGACTGATCGACCGATAAGCTCAAAGCGACGGGATGAATCTGCATCTTGCCTTAGTCCCTAGAGACTGCCACAGTAAGATTCGATCGCCCGTCGCTTTCGCTGCTGAGTAGAGGCTGGACGATATCTTAGGCCGCTTTCGAGCCTGTGTTTCCCAGAAGGTTAGCCGAAGCGCAGCATTCCCCACTGAATAGAAAGGACCTGAGAATGATTGATGGCTTTGCTGGAATTGACATCGGCAGGTTCAAGTTCGATGTTGCCGTTCTTTCCAAGCACAATCCGACCAAACATCGGACGTTCACTAATGACCAAGAGGGCTTTAAGACGTTGCTCGACTGGCTGGAAAGCGAGCTGCTGGTGTTCGAGGCACGCTTTTGCATGGAGGCGACGGGCAGATATGGCGAGCAACTTGCCTATTGGCTGTACGATCGAGGACACTCAGTAAGCGTTGTAAACCCAAGCTGCATCAAGAATTACGGACGATCCAAGCTTAAGCGGACGAAGAATGACAAGATTGATGCACTGCTTATTGCGACATACTGCCAAAGGGAGTCGCCGACACTGTGGCTGCCCCTGCCTAAGGAGTCGAGAGAGCTCCAGGAGATGACCCGCGAATTACATCGCCTGAAGGATCTCTTGGCTCAGGAGAAGACGCTCCTGAAGTCTGGAACGCACATCCCGCCGGTTCTTTGCTCTATCGAATCGCGACTTAATTTCCTAAAAGCGCAAATCGATTTGATTGAATGCGAGATTGCTTCGCACGTCGACCACAGCCCGAAGCTAAAGAAACAGCAACGGCTGCTGGTTACGATTCCAGGGATAGCTGAGCTGACGGCAAACGCTCTACTAGCAGAGATACCCGACATTCATCGCTTTCGCGGAGTTCGCCAGCTGGTTGCGTACGCTGGTCTTGTCCCAAGTGAGAAGTCTTCGGGTACGCTCCGGGGCCAGACTCACTTGTCTAAGGTCGGCAGCACGAGACTTCGAAAGCTCCTGTATTTTCCAGCAGTGTGCGGTAAGCGCTATAACCCAGTAATCATCGATTTCTGCAATCGAATAGAAGCCAGTGGCAAGAACAAAATGGTCGCGATCGGAGCGGCAATGCGGAAGTTTCTGCACATCATCTACGGAATTCTGAAGTCGGAGAAGCCGTTCAATCCAAAGCTGCACTTGCCAAAAGCTAGACGGAGAAGGGATCAAGCCTGTGCGCTAGCCTAAAACCTAACACGTCAAAATAATCGTAACTGCCTGTCTCAACTGCTAAAGATTCGTTGAAGCTTCTGGCATCCGCCGTGGGGTGCTAAGTTGGCGCAGTGTGACAAGTAGAAGTCAGGAATATACTATGAACAAGCTCCCATGGACAAGCGCGAAATACAAAGGCAGATGTATGAACTGCCCGGTGCATCAGTAGGACACCGGGCGGTGCTCGTGCTGGTCGTCGGCGGATGGGTTGCGCTCGGATGGTGGTTACTGATGGGAGCTGGCCTGAGTATTGCTGCCGGATGGTTCACTCCGATTCAACTTCCCGGCAATGACTCCAGACGAATCTTGATTGCAGCCGGGTTTTTGATTTACTACGTCAGGATGCTGTTCACTGTGTTCGTTTTCCTCAGGCGCGGAGTGAGTTGGAATGAGGTATCCACAGTTGCCCTTTGGCTATTGTTTATTGTCCTGCTCCTGAGTATCACAGGTGGAACGAACCCCGCCGGCGTGGGTGTAGTAGACGCAGTAGGCGTGATGCTGTTCTTTGGCGGGTCCTGGATAAGTACCTACGCGGAATACACGCGGCACGCCTGGAAAAAGCGGCCCGAAAATCGGGGACAACTTTACACTGGCGGGCTGTTCCGGTACTTAAGGCACCCGAATTATTTAGGCGACTTGTTATTGTTTTCGGGCTTGTGTGTGATTTCGGGCGCATTGATCACCGCGGTCGTGCCGGTGCTCATGGTAGCGGGGTTCGTGTTTGTGAACATCCCAATCCTTGAGTCGCACCTGCGCGAGCGGTACGGAGCCGCCTTTGATGAGTACGCGCGCTACACCCGAAAGCTGATTCCCTTCATCTGGTGATCGGAACAGAAGAAGAATTACCTGAAAATGTGAGACGCACTAGACTTGAGGAGGTTAGCGCATGATAGAAGTTATCGAACAGGACGAAAACATGATGCAAATCAAGGCGACTGGAACACTAACGCATGCCGATTACGAGCAGGTTTTGATTCCTCAGTTGGAAGAGCTAATCAAAAAGCACGGTAAAGCTCGTATTTTGTTTGCCATGGACGAAGGATTTCACGGCTGGGAGCCTTCAGCTATGTGGGACGATGCAAAATTCGGTGTGAAACACAGGTCCGACTTCGAAAAATGCGCTGTTGTCGGTGGTCCGAAATGGATTGAATGGGCAACGAGACTTGGCAGCTTGCTTATCACTGCTGAATGCAAGACATTTCCAGCGAACGAGCTGCAGCAGGCTCAAAGCTGGATCAAAGCTCCCATCGAAGCCAAAAAAACATGAGGGGCAACCGGCGTCTGATCGCGGACAATGAAAAAAGAACCCGGGGACAATTTCTTTTGACCCCGGTTGCCTCACCAAAAATCGAACCCTGACAAGTCCAAAAATGGTCATAGACTGTGCCTGTTACCTCGCACAGGTTCCTCATGACTTGCTCGAACGAACAGCTTCGGATCTTAATGAAATACGCACGGACTCACAGCCGCCGCACGGCGGCGGCGAAGGCCGGCATGTCCCTCAGCACAGCAAAACGGTACATAAAAATGGGCGGAGAACGGAAAGAAATTACGCAAGAGCCGCGATCCTGGCGAACAAGGTCGGATCCATTTGGTGCGGTTTGGTCGGAAATCAAGGACCTGCTAGAACGCGACGCCGGGCTTGAGGCCAAGACAATAATGGATTGGCTTTTAGCCAGCTACCCGGGGCAGTTCCTGGAAGGTCAGATCCGTACACTGCGCCGGCGGATCAAAGACTGGCGTGTTCTTGAAGGACCTGAAACCCGAGAGGTTTTCTTTCGGCAGACAATCCTTCCTGGGCGTCAGAGTCAGAGCGACTACACCCACCTCAACTCCTTGAATATCACCATCACGGGAGAGCCGTTTCCTCACATGCTGTACCACTTCATGCTGCCTTACAGCCGGTGGGAGTTCGTCTGGATCTGCTTCACGGAGAGCTACGAGACACTGACGGTCGGTTACAGGAAGGCGGCCCTGGACCTTGGGGCTGTGGCTCCTGAGCATCGTACTGATAACCTGGCCGCAGCCGTTCCGATTGGCGAAAGACACGTATTTCAAACCAGATGGCAGAACTTTCTGAACCACTTCGGCGTTGAGCCGAGCGCAAACAATCCTGGGCAGAGCAACGAGAATGGCTCCGTCGAGAAGAGCCACGACCTCTTTAAACATGCACTTGATCAGCGGCTCAGGCTCAGAGGCAGCCGAGATTTCCGAAGCATTGAGGAATACGAAAGCTATCTGCATTGCATGGTGCGCGAAAGAAACAGGCAGCGCTCTGAGCGCGTGCAGGAAGAACTCAAAGTGTTGCTACCGTTGCCGAGAGGGACCTGGGACGAGCCCAGGGAGTACTCGCCAACTGTGACAGCCTGGAGCACCATCTCTGTTGACGGAGCGGTTTACTCAGTTCCAAGTCGGTTCATTGGCCAGCGACTGAAGGCGCTTGCCTTTTACGACCGGGTCAAAGTTTTGTACGGGAAGCATCTGATTCAGGAAGTGGAGCGCAGACCGGCTGGCGAGAAATCCATTAACTACCGGCATCTGATTTTTCATTTGATGAGGAAGCCCGGCGCCTTCAGGAACTACCAGTTTCGGGAAGAGCTGTTCCCCAGAGTTGTTTTCCGGCACGCCTACGACTTGCTGGTAGCCCACGATGAGGAGAAGGCAGACAAGGAGTACCTCCGAATTCTCCAGCAAGCTGCCATTGGTAGCGAGACAGAAATAGCAGCCGCCCTACAGGCACTGACAGATGCTGGCCGGTTGCCCTGCAGTGACGCTGTCCGACGCATCTGCGACAAACTGCCAGAGGGCAAGAGGCTTACCGAATTCGACCTGAAGCGATTCACGGGACTATCTGAAAGCCAGATCAGCGAATTAGCGGAAGGGCTCTGCCTCGACAACACTGAGAACGTCCTG
>JAHFBI010000314.1 GCA_023250095.1 Candidatus Melainabacteria bacterium | reverse complement strand
ATTCCCGCTGCGACACTTGCGGGACTGAGCCTTGACGATGCCTTGAAAGCGCTGGATGAGAAACTCGAGCAAGATCCCAAATTTTGCCAGGGCTGGTTCAAGAAAGGCTTGCTCTTGCTCGAGCATCAACGTTTTGATGAGGCCCATAAATGCTTCGACACGGTGACGACAAACAACTCGTCCGATATCGAGTCCTGGTATTACAAAGGTCTGTGCCTCTACGAGAAACAGCGATTTGAGGACGCCGTCTATTGCTTCAACTTCGCTCTGCGCTTGGATGGCGATCATGTCCCTTCGCTTTCAGATAAAGCCGACTGCCTGATCAAACTCGGAAGAGTCGACATGGGTTTGAGCCTCTTTGACAAGGCTCTCTTGCTCGATAAATGGCATTTCCCCTCCTGGCTGCGCAAGGCGCGCGCGCTTGCCAATCAGCGCCGCTTTCAGGAAGCGCTGGATTGCTTTGAGAAAGCTCTTGCTCTTCAACCGGACAATCAGGAAGTAATCAAACTAAAGAATTTTGCTGCCAGCAAGCTCAGTGGCGAGCCGCGGAAACAGTGACTGTTTTGAAAAATTGCAAATCAAGAGGATTCATGGCAATTCCTTTAACCCATGGTTTAACCAGGATGTTTTGCGTGGACAGGTATGTACAGGCGATAGGTGATTGCTGCCTGCACAAGAGGCGATCGGCTCGCTTGTATATCTCAGCCCTTCTTAAGGGGTCTTGCTCGGAGCCGGCCTTCTCGATGAGACTGTCGTAAAAAGGGTTTTTCCAGGAAGTGACATTGTTGCCATTGTGACTGGTGAAAAGATTCATAAATGTCTCAGGGTCAGGATAATCCGCTCCCCAGGAATTGCGAAAAACTGGCGGAGCGTCTCGTCGTAAAGTCGAGAGATAGACTTTCCATTCTTGATTGACTAGCTCGATGTGCACGTTCAAATTGCGCTTCAATTGATCTTGAATGGCTTCTACGACCAGCCGTGTATCCTCGCGGTTGGGATAAAGGAGTTCGGGCACGGGAAAGCCTTTCCCGCCAGGATAGCCTGCCGCCGCAAGCAATTCGCGGGCTTTCTCAGGCTCAAAGCCTGGACCCGAGGCGCTGTCGTGCCCGGACAGCCCGGGTGGGATCCAGTTGGAAGCCGGCTTTTCGCCGCGGCCAAGGATGCGCGGGAAAATGCTGCGATCTATGGCCATGGACACGGCAAGCCGTACGCGCGGGTCGTCGAATGGTTTTTTCGTCACATTGAAGCCGACATAGTTGTTGCGCAGGAGCGGGTAATTGTGATATTCGGGCGACTGTTTGTAGCGAAGGACATCGGGTGTGGAAAAACTGCGATTGTCGACAAAATCCAGCTCGTCGTTCTCATAGAGAGCTAATGCTGTCGATTGTTCGGGAACCATGAACATCTTGATCTTCTTCAAGGCTGGCTCGCCTTCAAAAAAATAGGGGTTGGAGGACAGCTCTATCTTGTATTCATGCTCCCAGCCAGCCAGCTTAAATGGTCCATTCACAACCATATGTCCTGGCTCGGTCCAGGACAAGCCGTACTTCTCGATTAGATCCTTCCGTTGCGGGTAGGTCGGGCAGAAAGCCGTGAGATAAATGAAGTAAGCAGCAGGCTTTTTCAGGCGAACAATTAGGGTTCTCTCGTCGGAGGCGTGCACGCCGACCAGGGTGGAGTCTTTGATGATGCCAGTGTTATATTCGAAGGCCTGGTCAATGTCATAAAGGAAATAGGCGTAACCGGCTGCTGTTGCCGGATTGAGCAAGCGCTTCCAGGCGTATTCAAAATCTCCGGCTACTAGCGGTTTGCCGTCGGACCAGAAAAGATTTTTGCGCAAGTGAAAGATGTAGCAACACCCGCCATCCCTGACTTCCCAGCTTTCAGCGCAGGCTGGAGCGCAGCTGAGATCGTTTCTGTATTGAGTGAGCCCGACCATCAAGTTGGATACCACATCGAAAGACGTGGAATCAGTCGTTACGGCCCAGTCCAGTCCGGGAGGCTCAGCTCCGATGTTGACGCGCAGGCAGTCCGGCTGCGGACCGGACTTGACAAGGCAGCAGGCGCTGGTACAAAGGACAAGTGCCATAAGCGCGACAGGCAGAAGCATGCAAAACGACAGGCGGATGGAACCCTTGACTTTCATCATCTCTTTCCCGGTTAAGCTTCCGGAAGACGTTTCCTGGCGTTAACAGACCCTGACTGACCAGGGCAGGCGCTTCGACCCAATGAGTTTAACGAAACATAAAAGAAGATTGCGCGCCCGGTTGTGATTTGTTTCACGTTTTTAGCGGCAAGCCCGCTCAAGTTGACAGTCTCTGGCTGCATTAAGTACAATGCTGCATTGACACCTGGCAAGGGGTCTTTTTTTTCTGGTTTCTTTAAGCTGGAAAGCTTCAAAGAAACTAGCAACCGTCTGACAATGCCTAGACTCTGCCGCTAGTCTCTGTACGCCGGTTACATCCGCCAACATCAGCCTCAGGAGTTAAAACCAATGGCCAAGAAGGACGACCGAATCATCATCACATTGGCCTGTGGCAATTGCAAAAGACGCAATTACACGACAATGAAAAACAAGAAAAATGATCCGGACCGGCTGAATATCAGCAAATACTGCCGTTATTGCAAGCATCATACCGAGCACAAGGAAACCAAGAAGTAGAAGCAGATCCTTTGCCGGACAGGATTCCGTCGAGCTCAAGACCCGGAAATCTCAGGTGCTGAGATGAAGAAGTGATGCGCCCTTAGTTTAATGGTAAAACGGAGGTCTCCAAAACCTTTGTTGAGGGTTCGACTCCTTCAGGGCGCGAGTTTTAAGCTATAACACGGCAGAAATGGAAAGTTAAGTGAACGCCAAAGGCTCCGGTGCCGACCCAAGTGAAAACAATCAGACGCCTGTGAAGGATGGCGTGGCATTGACACCAGGCGATGCTAAGGCGGAAGGCGTGAGAGAAAAAGCTGTGGAAAACACCAGAACAAAAGCAGCAGGAACCAGTCCCAACAAGGCGCCGGCTGCAGGTGCAAGCGGCAAAGAGCAGGGCAGCGAGGGCGAAGGAAAAAAGAAAAAGGGCGATGATCCCTCCTTCGGTGCCAGGATATCCGAAGCCCGCCAGTTCTTGAAGGAAGTCTACTGGGAGTTTCGCAAGATCAGCTGGCCCTCCAGAAGTCAGGTCATAAGGGAGACATACAGCGTCATCTTTCTGGTCACAGTCATTACCGTGATGGTGCTGGCTTTCGACTATGTGGTCGGCAAAGGCATCTTTGACCCGCTGGATAAGTTCGCCAAGCAATTTCGCTATCCAGGTGGCGCTGAACTTGCGCCACCTGCCCCGACTCCGGTACCGGCCCCAGCGTCGACTCCGGCGCCCGACCATGCTGTCCCGTCCGGGCAATCGTCTCAACCTTCTCAGTCTGGCAAGGTGGAAGGCGAGCTGCCAGGTGGAGCGTCGGATGTAGCACCGGAAGGTAATCAGCCTTCAGAGAGCACAACGCCAGGGACAGGCGAAAGTACTACAGAGGGTTCAACCGGGTCTGGACAGGCACCTGCTCCTTCCAAGCAGAAGGAAACGGCAAGGTAGGCAGAAACAAGAGGAGCAAAGGAAGCTGAGGATATGGCTTTTATCAAGAGTGATGGACTGAGACGCTGGTATGCCGTGCAAACGGCATCAGGGCACGAAAACAAGGTCAAGGAACATATAGAAAAGCGCATCGTGACCATGGGTGCTCAGGACAAAATATTCGGCGTTATCGTTCCTGAGAAAATGGTTACGAAAGTCAAGGATGGCAAGCGCCTGGAAAAGAAAGAGCGCGAATATCCAGGCTATGTTTTCGTTGAAATGATCCTTGACGATGACTCCTGGCGCGTTGTCCGCGAAGCTCCCGGCGTGACCAAATATGTCGGAGCCGGCAAGAAGCCGATTCCAGTGCAAGACACTGAAATACGCAAGATCTTGCGCAGGCAGATGGCTGTCACTGGGGTCAAGGGCAAGAGACCGGCTGCCATCGATGTTAAGGTTGGTGACTATGTAAGAATCACTGGCGGACCTTTTGCCGATTTCACCGGCGAAGTGACGGAAGTCAATCTGGAGCGCGAAAGAATCAAGGCTTCAGTGATCATCTTCGGGCGGGCAACGCCTGTCGAGCTGGAGTTCAACCAGGTTATAAAAGTGTAAATGTGGTAGGCCATATGCCGCACCTGCCATAAGATCAGTAGTTCGTATATTTACAGGGAAATTGAGCCGTGAAAAAAGTTGTTGGCAAGATCAAATTGCAAATTCAGGCTGGCAAGGCTAATCCAGCTCCGCCGATCGGACCGGCGCTCGGACAACATGGCGTCAATATCATGCAATTCTGCAAGGAATATAATGCCAAGACCCAGGACAAGGTCGGCTTGATTATCCCGGTGGAAATCACAGTCTTCGAAGACAGATCTTTCGAATTTGTCCTGAAGACGCCACCTGCCTCCGAGCTTCTTAAGAAGGCTTGCGGCATTGAAAAGGGCGCTGCCACCCCTAACAAGACGAAGATGGCCACCATCAGCCGGGCTAAGGTTCGCGAAATAGCTCAGCATAAGATGCCTGATCTGAACGCCACAACGCTGGAGGCGGCAGAGTCCATGGTCATCGGGACGGCGCGCAATATGGGCATTGCGGTTCAAGACTGAGAACCGGCTTCTGACACATCTGACACAAAAGATTCTGCTTTACGCTTTACAAGGACTCAAGGTTATGGCCAAGTTTACAAAACGACAGCAACAGCTGAAGAAGATCAACGACAACAACAAAATCGCGCTTGCTGCCGAAGAGGCGCTCAAGATATTGAAAGACGCCAAAACCACCCGGTTTGACGAGACTGTAGAAATACATTTCAAGCTCGGTATCAACCCGAAAATGAACGATCAGCAAGTGCGCTCGACTGTCAGCTTGCCCGGTGGCACAGGCAAGGAAGTGCGCGTTGCCGTTGTCGCTAAAGGCGAGAAGCTGGAAGAAGCCAAAGAAGCCGGAGCTGATGTTTATGGAGCCGAAGATCTGGTAGCCAGAATTGGTGAAGGTTTTCTCGAGTTCGATAAACTCGTGGCCACGCCCGATGCCATGGGCATGCTTTCCAAAATGGGCAAACTGCTTGGACCGCGCGGCTTGATGCCGAACCCGAAAGACGGCACGGTTACTTTTGAAATCGGTAAAGCTGTCAAAGAACTCAAGGCTGGAAAGGTTTCTTTCCGGGCTGAGAAAGATGGCGGCATCGTCCAGATGGGGATCGGTAAACTCTCTTTCGATGACGGCCGCATCTTGAAGAATCTGGCGGCAGTCTACGAGCAGATTGTCAAAGTGAAGCCGGCGGCTGTCAAGGGTACGTATATCAAGGCCGTATACCTCAGCTCGACAATGGGACCTGGACTGAAGCTCGATCCCAACCGCCTGCAAGAGCTGCATAAATATCTGGTTGCTTAAGTATCAGGCTCCAGACCAAATCCTTGTTAAGGGCAAGAGACTCCGAGCTCCGTGTGCCGCAATAGGCCAATGTTGGCTCAAACAGGCAGCGTTATTGGCGACTTTCTGAGTCGGGGCGCCAGCAAGAGCAAGGACTCAGGGACCTGCTCCCTGGGTGCTCTGGTTCATTGTCCCGGGCATCACCCAGGTGTAAGGGAATGTCTGGCTTGTCCGGAAGGGAACGCCGCCCGGTCCTACTATTGCCGAAACCAGGAACGGCGGGTAAACAATTACTGTTGTCTCCACAGTCACTTCTCCATCGACAGGTCCGCCAAAAGGTTGTGTTGGCAAGGGTACTTGCAGAGTTTCCCGGACCTTGGGAGTTGGATCGAGCCGGATGGCCCCGTCGGCTTTATAAGTGCGTTTGATAACG
>JAHFBI010000034.1 GCA_023250095.1 Candidatus Melainabacteria bacterium | reverse complement strand
CATTATGCCTCCCTAAGTCAGCGTGCCGTCCAGGCACCATCCACGGGTAAAGCCGTGCCTGTCATGTTGGCAGCAGCATCACTGCACAGGAAAACGACGAGAGCGCCGAGCTGTTCTATCTCCGTAAAGCGTTTGGTCGGTTGCTTCTCCGAAAGAAGCTCGACCGCCGCCTCATCCCTGGAGAAATTCCGCCTGGACGCCAGAGCGTCTATCTGCGCTTCCACCAGGGGAGTGCGCACCCAGCCCGGGCAAACGGCATTGCAAGTGATGCTTTCTTCGGCAGTCTCCAGTGCCACTACCTTCGTCAGACCCAGCAGCCCATGCTTGGCGGCCACATATGCTGCCTTGTGAATGGAAGCCACCAGTGCATGTGTCGAGGCAATGTTGATGATTCGCCCCCAGCCTTTTGCCCTCATTTTGGGTACAGCAGCCTTGATGGCGTGAAAGGCCGAGGTCAAATTGATGGACAGAATCGCATCCCAGCGCTCAGAAGCAAAATCCTCGATCGGGCTGGTGTGCTGGATGCCGGCGTTATTGACCAGAATATCCACTGAGCCCATCTTCGCTTCGGCTGCCCGGACCATGTCAAAGATTTGCTCGGCGCTCAACATATTTGCCGGATGATAAAGGACTTTAGCGCCTGTATCGTGAGCCAGTAAGCTGCGTGCTTGCTCGATAGCCGCAGGTTCACCCAGCCCGTTCAACATGACGTTGCTCCCGGCCCTGGCTAGTGCCGTGGCAATCCCCAGCCCGATGCCGCTTGTGGAACCGGTTATGATAGCGTTCTTGCCCTTTAGCACTTACTACTCCTTGCCTGCAGATGCGCCGGAATCGGACTCCGGCCCCGGCTGGCAATTGTCCACTATTGACAGCCCTGTCCGAGCTGCGTACTATAGCCTTTCGTATCTGGAGTGAGAAAGAAAGCAGCCAGGCCCCTTGCGAGGACCTGGCTGCAAAGCCGGCAGAGCAAAAGTGCTGGCCTCCGGGATATGTCAGAGTCTGCGCCAGAGCTCACTTGCCTCTTAACGGCTAGACCACCAGGCACCTGTCGCCCCTGCCATCGCGCCCAGAAAGGAGAGAGCGCCAAGAATCGGCACCGCTTCGCCAGGCCCTCCGTGATGCCCCAGCCATCTCATAGCCAGGAAAAGAGCCATGGAGACAGTCACAGTGAAGAAGCAGTAATGATGCAGATCGACAGGATCCTTGCCCTTGATACAAGTGAGAGCGAGTCCTCCGGCGTTAGCTAGAAAGCTGAACGCCAAAGCCGCAACAGGCACGTGCACTCCGATGGGGCCAAGCCCGAGGGCAATAAACGTTACCAGGTGGAGCCCGAAGATGAGCACAGTCAATGTGAGAGTACTCACAACAAAGGCAATCACCCAGGACTTGAGCGAAGACATGTAATGTTCCTTGTTGAAGGTCGATTTGGATTGGTCACTGTCGCCTGCTGGCGCAAAGAAGCGCTGAGGCTGCAGCGTCGATTGTCGAAGGGCGCTTGGCAAAGCAAAAGCGCAGGTTGTTGGTCTTCACTTCCGGGCGGAAGAAACAGTAGCCAGCAACCGTCACAAGGGAGAACTCATTGAGGAGGTATTCCCAGGACTGCCGGTCGTTGGCAAAGCCCAGATGGCTGGCATCGCAGAACAGGTAATAAGCGCCTTCCGGCTGGCGGAACTTGAAGCCGGCAGCCCCCGCCGCTTGCATCAACCGGTCGCGCATTGCTTGATACTTGCCCACCATCTCGGCATAGAACTCCTGCGGCAGATTCATGGCAGTGATGCCGGCAATCTGCAAAGGCGAAGGAGCAGCCAGAGTCATGTAGTCGTGCAGCTTGCGAATCTCGCGCGTGTAATCGGCTGGAGCAGCAAAATAGCCCAGCCGCCAGCCGGTGACGCTGAAAGTTTTGGAAAGCCCGCTGACAGTGATGGTCCTGTCTTCCATACCAGGGATGGTCGCCAGACTGAGATGTTTGCGCCCGTCATAGATCAGGTGCTCGTAAATCTCGTCGGAGATGGCCACCACATTCCACTTCTCACAGAGGCGAGCGACACCGTCAAGTTCCTGGCGCGTAAAAACGCGCCCCGTGGGATTGTGCGGATTGGTGAGCATGATGGCTCTGGTGCGCCGGTTGAAAGCTCGCGCAAGCTCACGTTCATCGAGACTCCAGTCGGGCTCACGCAGGCGCACATAGCGCGGGACGCCACCAGCCATGACCACGTCCGGGTGGTAATTCTCGTAGAAGGGCTCTACGATAATCACTTCGTCACCGGGGTTGACGATAGCCTGCAGGGAGGCGTGAAGCGCTTCGCTTGCCCCGCAAGTGACCGTTATTTCGCTTTCCGGGTCAGCCTTGATGCCGTTGTATCGGCTCAACTTAGCCGAAATGGCCTGTCTTAGCTCCGGATAGCCCCAGGTGTTGGAGTACTGGTTGAAATCAGCGTCGATAGCCGCCTTGGCGGCGTCTTTGAGAATCTGAGGAGCAGGGTATTCGGGCAGCCCCTGTCCGAGGTTGATGACCTTCTTAACGCTTGCAAGCTGAGCCACAAGCCGGGCAGCATCACGGATGTTCGACTCGCGGATGAGCTGACTTCGAGTAGAAAACTTTGACCGGGCATGTTTGAGACTGCCAGGCCACAGGGCTGTCAGAAAACTGACAGCGTCATTCAAGGACATCATCTGAAGCCTCCTCCGCCATAGCGGGCGGAAAAGAACCCCGTCAAAGCGGGGCGGTTAGACAAGCAGAAACAGTGACCTTTCAGTGCCTGCAGACAGTCGCATTACCCACAGCCTCCTTGACCCGTTGAAAGTCCCTCACAGGACAGTCGAGGTCAACCAGCTCAAGCACAAGAGCCTGGACATAGGGGCGAATGATGACTGGTTGCGGGCTTATTGGACTGAAATTTGAATCACTGCAAAAACAAGTAAAGAAGAAACGCGAACTAGACTAGCAGCCACGACAATAACTGCTTCAAGTAAATGGCGCTCATAAACTGACTTTGAGACAACTTACAATGAGCATATCTGTGCATCGATGAATAGCTGCGCTATTTATAAACGAGATACTGGCCAGTTTCTTTTCTAATTCGCGTTCGCGATCTGATTCAGCTTTGATTTTATTCGCGCTAGTTCTCGGGAAACCTTTGCCCGACATGCTCTCGGGATATACATGCCCGAAAAGCCTTCTCTCTTACATAAGCTTCTATGAGAAAGATCTGTACTGAGAGATCCCTTCCTCAGCCATTAGACCTTTGATCTTAAAAATGCTGAATTAGCAAGACTGGTGGCGCTTTCTCTAGGGTGTTTAATACTTTCCCTTCCTGTTTCCCGGTACATGGTCTTCCAAGAATAAGCTTTACAGCCCCATTCCCACTTCCAGTCAATTCCTGACCTGACTTAGGTCTGTCGTAAGGCTGTACTTGTAAATTGCTGAGGCACACCTGTACCTGAACTGCCAACAGGACAACGTTTCACATAACAAAGTCAGTCTGCCGCCAATGCCCCGTCCACCACCGCGTTGGACCCGCAGAGCGGACTGACTGTTCTAACGCGGAATAAACCTGCTTGCCGTGTCATCGAAACCTGGCACGTGAGCAAAGCACCTGCGCACTAACGTGCCGCGGGGGCTTTGCCCTGCCTGAACACAGCAAGCCGAAAGGAACACTCCCATGTTGTTCGCTCCACGCCTCGACTCAAGGCGCGGCAGACTCTATCGAGTGCTGACCGGCCTAGGGCTTGGCACCACGGCAGGATTCCTGACGCTGGTTGCGCTGGTCCTGTTTCTTACGACTCAGTTCGTCACAACGCCTGAAGGTCTCTATCACAGGACCTGGCAGAAGACGGCCGAGCACATCTTCGACCCGACTGCCATGGGTAACTGGGCAAGCTGGGAGCACAAATTCGACGGGCAGATACACTCCGACGAAGATGCCATCAAACATGGCAACGAGGCTCTCAAATCGCTCCACGACCGCTACACCTACCTGATGAGCCCGAAAGACGTCGCTGCCGAGAAGGAGCGCGGAGCGGGCAATTTCACCGGTGTGGGCATGGTCTTCGATATCAAAGTCGGAGCCGACGGCAAGCCCGTCGAAAACGGCAAAGGAAGCCCGCTTCCTGCAACCGACGCGGACGGCTACCCGGTGATCAACAAGGTCATGAAGGGAGCCCCTGCCGAGTCGAGCGGGCTGCATGCCGGCGACGCCATCACTTCGGTAGATGGACACTCGACCAAGGACTGCTCGCTCGACGAGCTGGTGAAGATGGTGCGCGGCGAAGCCGGCACATCGGTGACATTCGGTATCCGCTCGCACGGTCAGGACAAGACGCTGACTGTCACACGCCAGACAGTCGCCGTGCCTGACGTCATAACCAAAATGCTTCCCGGCGACATCGGTTACTTGCGCCTGGAAAACTTCGAGCAGCTCGGTGCCACCAGGCAGGTCATGGAAGGACTCAAGTCCCTGAAAGACGCCCGGGCAATCATCTTCGACTTGCGCGGCAATCCAGGCGGATACGTTACCAATGCCATCGGCATCTCCTCGCTCTTCATCGAGCAGGGCACGGTCGTGGTGATCAAGTCACGTATCCCCGGCGATCCTGCCAGTCCGCAATACGAGACCGGCACAATCCGGGTGACTGCCGACAGGCTCATCCAGGAGTCCAGCTCCACGGTCCGGCCTGGCAGACGCCAGACCGACGCCAGCGAGCGCACGCCTTACATGATCAACCACAGACCCGTGGTTATCCTGGTGGACGGCAACTCGGCCTCTGCCGCCGAGATGACGACCGGCGCCATCAAAGACAACGGTGCTGCCACAGTGATTGGCGCGCGTACATTCGGCAAGGGTATCGGGCAGAGCTCGGTCCCGATGCCCAACGGCACGCAACTGCACGTGACATCGCTGCGCTATTACACGCCCAATGGCACCTGGCTTGGGGACGGCGGCAACTCCGTCCAACAGGGAATAGTCCCTGACATCGCCGTCGAGCCGCTCAAGAAAATCTTCGAGTACGGCTCGAATGACGACAACCAGCTCGGGGCTGCTGTCGAATTTCTTCAGAAAAAACTTGCTGGCAAATAAACCCAGACTTGGGCTGCAAGTTCTCTCAGAAGGAATCGGCTACACAAGAGCGGCACAGTGCCGCCTGTTTGATGCCTTGAGCCGAGCTTGTACGAGCCCGGCTTAAGGCCCCTGGTCAACCCAGGCAGCGATGTGAACAGGAGTTCACATCGCTATTCCAAACCTTCCGGCAGAAGTCAGTTGCCCTAAGATGAGTAGCTGGCTCCATGCAATAAGAAAGGGACGTGCAATGAACACCCTGCAAAAGACATTGAAACAACTCGGAATCAAGCGAGTTGACGGGGCCGCCGGCATCGAGGAGTATCGCCTCGCCAACGGTCTCAAGATTCTTCTGAAGGAAAACCACAGCGCGCCTGTGGTCTCCTTCATGGTCGTCTACCGCGTTGGCAGCCGCAACGAGGCCAATGGCCATACCGGCTCCACGCACTTCCTTGAGCACATGATGTTCAAGGGCACGCGCAAGTTCAACCCGGCAAAGGGCAATGGCGTCATGGAGACCTTCGGTCGCCTGGGCGCTCTGCTCAACGCCACGACCTGGCTCGATCGCACGAACTACTTCGAGTGTCTCGGATCCGAGCACCTGGAGCTGGCGATCGCAGTCGAAGCCGACCGCATGCGCAACCTGAGCCTCCGCCAGGAAGACCGGGACTCGGAGATGACCGTAGTCAGAAACGAGTTCGAGCGCGGCGAGAACGACCCCGGTAGCGCTCTGGACAAAGAGCTGAACGCCATCGCTTTCCGCGAGCACCCCTATCACTGGCCGACCATCGGCTGGCGGACTGACGTCGAGGGCGTGCCGATGGAGAAGATGAAGGAGTTCTACGACACGTACTACTGGCCGAACAACGCCACGGTTATCGCTGTCGGAGACCTCACCCAGGAGCAGGCGCTCAAGCTCATCGCCAGGCACTTCGGCAAGATCCCCGCTTCGCCCCATGCGATCCCCTCGGTCTACACCCTGGAGCCGCCACAGGAAGGCGAGCGCAGATTCACCATCAAGCGCTCCGGCGATCTGCCTCAGCTCGTCATGGGCTATCACATCCCCGAAGCCAGGCACGCTGACACCTACGCTCTGTCCGCGCTGCGCGCTGTGCTCGGCGATGCCGGCAAGCGCTCCAGCCGCCTTTACAAGGCTCTGATGGAGACCGGTCTGGCCACCTCCTGCTACTCGCAGAACGGTGAGTTCCACGACCCGAGCCTTTTCGAAGTGGGCGCCACGCTTACCCCTGGCACCACTTTCGCCTCCGTCGAAGACGTCATCTACAAGGAGCTAGCCAGGCTTGCCGCCGAGCCGGTCTCCGAAGACGAGCTCCGGCGCGTCAAGAGCGCCAACCGCAAGGGCACGGTGCTCACCAACGCCGACCCCATGAGCTACACCAACCTGCTCTGCCAGGCTGAGGCTTCGGCCGACTGGCGCTGGGCAGTGGAGTACGACGACAAGTTCGACGCCGTCACGCCGGAGGACATCATGCGTGTGGCCAAGACTTACTTCGGCGAGGACAACCGTACCATCGGGCACTTCATCCCCACGGAAAAGGACCCGGCATCTGTGCCGGCTTCGGCAGTAGCCCCTTCGGCTGCTGGCGTGAGCGCATCCAAGGGCAAGAAGAAAGCCCCGAAGAAGGCGCCGTCCAAGACGACCAGCCGCAAGGCTCCTCGTCCGAAGATTGCTCGCCCGGCACCCCGCAGCGCCACCTTCAAGAGCCAGGTCATCAAGGAAGTGCTCCCGAACGGGCTCACTTTGCTGGTGATGCCGAACCGTGGCACAGGTTCGGTGGCTATCCAGGGCGCCATCCATGGTGGTGACTATTTCGCTCCAGCGGAAAAGTCCACACTGGCGGGAATCGCCGCCAACATGATGACCAAGGGCTCGGCCAAATACTCCAAGGTGGAGCTTGCCGAGATCCTCGAAGAGATGGGAGCGCACTTCGGCTTTGGCACCGACAAGTTCAAGGCCAGCTTCGGCACGCTCCTCGATGTGACAGACTTCGACAAGTTCGTCACAGTTCTTAGCGATGTCCTGCGCAACCCGCTATTCCAGGATGAAGAGCTGGTGCAGACCAAGCGCGAGTTCAAGGCTGGTCTGACCAAGGCGCTCAACAACACCGGTCAGCGTGCACGCAATGCCTTGATGCAGGCGATCTATCCGGAAGGCCATCCCTTCCACGGCAAGAGCTTCGACGCCAAGATCGCCGAACTCGACGAGATCGCAGTGGAGGACCTCAAGGCCTTCCACGGCGAGCACTACAGCCCGGCGTCCACGATCATCACTGTGGTCGGCGACATCGATCCTGCATCCGCCATCGCGCTCGTCAAGGCGAGCCTCGGCGACTGGACCGGACCTGCGCGCAAGCCGATCAACGTCCCTGACGTCGAGCTGCCTGCCGCAACCAGCCAGGTGAAAGTTGTCCTGGCCGACAAGGCGAACGTGGACATCGTCATCGGGCATCCGACCAGCCTCTCCCGCAAGGGTGAGGACTTCTACGCTGCTTTCCTGTCCAACTCGGCCCTCGGCGGGGACACAATCGCCGATAAGCTGGGCAAGGAAGTGCGTGTCAAGCACGGTCTGACTTACGGTATCTACTCCGGGTTCGACGACGCCTCTTTCGGGGCGGCCGCCTGGACCATTCAGCTGTCCGTCAACCATGATAACGTCGACAAGGCGCTCTCGCTGGTCGACGGAGTCGTGGCTGATTACCTGAAGAAGGGCATCAGCACCGACGAGCTGGAGGACAAGGTGGGCGATGCCGTGGGCTCCTTCAACGTTCAGCTCCGCAGCTCGACGGGAATCGCTCAGGCGATCACACGCTTCGAGTTCATGGGCATGGGCGTGGAGGCCATGGACCAGCTGTCCGACAACTTCCACTCGGTGACGAAGGCCGGCGCCAACGCCGCCATGAGGAAGTACGCTCAGCCGGGCAAAGCCGTGACGGTGCTGTCCGGTACCTTGAAGTAATCACCGCTTGAACGGCTGCCGCAGACTGCCCTGGCAATCTCAACGCCGGCAGTCTGTTCACAACACTACAGCCTTGCGTTGACCGCGTTCAAAGAGGCAGGGGTGCTAAGCACCCCTGCCTCTGCCTTGCGCCTTGATTCCACAGGTTGAGACAGCGCGCGAGCTTGCCCCAGGGCAAAGTCGCTGCGCGCCAGATTCAACTAGATCCCTAATTACCAGATAACCACCAGCACAGGCGGCGGTGCTCCGAGTCTCTCGGGGCACCGCTTTCGCTGGTAAGCCAAGGAGTTATTGCAATGAGAAACAAAAAGCTTCCGCCGCTGAAAAGCCTCGGTGTCACCCGCGTGACCGAAGCTGCCGGCATCGTCGAGTACCGTCTTGCCAACGGACTCAAGATTCTTCTCAAGGAAAACCACGCGGCACCGGTGACCACATTCATGGTGGCCTATCCGGTTGGCAGTCGCAACGAGGGTGCAGGCAACACGGGTTCAGCGCACTTCTTCGAGCACCTGATGTTCAAGGGAACGCGCCAATTCGATCCGGAAGAGGGCAACGGCGTCATGGACGTCTTCGCTCGCGTCGGCGCCTTCATCAACGCCAATACCAGCCGCGACCGCACACGCTACTTCGAAGTGGTCCCATCCGAACACCTCGAGCTGACCATTCGCGTCGAGGCCGATCGCATGCGCGGCTTGAAAAACAGGAAGCGCGATCGCAACTCTGAGATGACGGTCGTCAGAAACGAGTTCGAGCGCGGTGAGAACAGCCCGGGCTCGGCCCTCTACAAGGAGGTCTGTGCCGCTGCCTTCAAAGAGCATCCGTATCACCACTCAGTGATCGGCTTCCGCTCCGATGTCGAAGGCATCCCGATGAAACGCATGGTGGAGTTCTACGACCAGTACTACTGGCCCAACAACGCCACAGCCATCGTCGTCGGTGATTTCGCATCGGATGAGGCGCTCCGCCTGATCGCCAAGTATTTCGGGCGTATCCCGCGCTCCCCGCAAGCAATCCCGCAGGTCTACACTGTGGAGCCGCCGCAGGAAGGCGAAAAACGCCTGGAAGTCAGGCGGTCCGGCGACCTGCCGCAGCTCTTGATCGCTTACCACACCCAGGCCGCCAGCCACCCGGACACATACACTCTGGCGGTGCTGCATGCCATACTCGGGAACTCTGGCAAGGCCTCCAGCCCCTTGTACAAGGCGCTGGTCAAGCCTGGTCTGGTCACATCTGCCTCGGCTGGTAATGACGAAAACCGGGATCCCGGTCTCTTCATGATTTCGGCAACCCTGACGCCGGGCACGGAGTTCGCCTTGGTGGAAGCGGCAATCTACGCCGAGCTGAGCAAGCTCGCCAGCGAGCCGGTTTCGCTCGAAGACCTCGGGCGTGTCAAGGCAGCCAACCGCAAGGGAACAGTGCTCGCCAACGACGACCCGAAGAATCTCACCGACTTGATCTCTCAGGGTGAGAGCGTCGCTGACTGGAAGTGGGCTGTCGAGTATGACGACCATGTCGACGCAGTGACCCCTGAGGACATCATGCGCGTGGCGGGCACTTACTTCAACGCCCGCAACCGCACGGTCGGTCACTTCATCCCCACCGACCCCGAGCCCGGGCAAGCTGCTACGGCTAGCCCTGCTTCCCAGGCGACTCCCGTAAGGGCACGAGGCAACCAGCGCCGCCCCCAGGGCAAGCGTCGCGTCAAACTCAACGCTCAAAGCAAGAGTAGCGCCTCCTTTGCCTCACAGGTGGTCAAAGAAGTCCTCCCCAACGGTCTCACTGTCCTGGTGCTCCCCAACCGGGGCACCGGCTCAGTAGCCGTCAACGGCGCCATCTTCGCCGGTGACTCTTTCGGCAACGCCGAGAAGCACCTGGTTCCGGGCATGACTGCCTCGATGATGACGAGCGGCTCGGCTGGCTACTCGAAAGTGGAGCTGGGAAAGATCTTGGAAGAAATGGGTGCTGGCTTGCGTTTCAGCACTGACGACTTCAAGTCTTCCTTCGCCGCACTGATCGATGCCAACGACTTCGGCAACCTGGTCAAGGTTCTCTCTGACGTGATGGTCAAGCCACTCTTCCCCGAAGAGGAGCTGGTGCAGACAAAGCGGCAGTACCGAGCCTCGCTGGTTCAGAGGCTGAAGAACACCGGCTCGCGCGCCAACAACGCTCTCTTCCAGGCAATCTACGGTGAGGGACATCCCTTCCACGCAGTGCCTTACGAGGCAAGCATCGCCGAGCTGGACGTGATTGGCTGCGACGACCTCCGGTCATTCCATGCCGAGCACTACAGCCCAAAATCCACCATCCTGACAGTCGTCGGCGATGTCGATCCTTCCTCAGCCATCGCGCTCATCAAAGAGCACTTTGGCCAGTGGAGCGGACCGGATCGCAAAGCGATCGTCGTACAGGAGGCAGCACTGCCAGCCTCGGCAAGCCGCATCGAGATCCCGCTGGCCGACAAGGCAAACGTGGATATCGTCATCGGACACCCGACACCTCTGGCGCGTACCAGCGCCGATTACTTCGCCGCCGCCATCGCCAACTCGGCCCTTGGTGCCTCCACCATCGCCGACAGGCTTGGCAAGGTGATCCGCGTCAAGCACGGACTCACTTATGGCGTCAACTCCAGCTTCGGCGACTCTTCCTTCGGGGCAACCCCCTGGACGGTAAGCCTCTCCGTCAACCCGGTGAATGTCGAGAAAGCGCTCGCTCTGGTGGACGAAGTCCTCAGAGAGTACCTGACCAACGGCATCACCCCAGAGGAGCTCGAAGACAAAATCGGGCAGTCCATCGGCTCCTTCGTTGTCCGGCTCCGCAGCTCGGCTGGCATCGCGCAAACGCTTTGCCACTTCGAGTTCACCGGGCTCACCGCCGCGGCCATGGACAGCCTGCCTGACGGTTTCCGAGCCGTAACCAAGGCTGATGTCGACGCGGCAATCCGGAAGTATTTCCAGCCCTCTCACGCTGTGACCGCGCTGGCCGGTACTTTCGCTGCCTGATGCGCACCCGGGACTGGGGCGTGTACGCGTTTTCGTGTACACGCTCCGGTCACCGGATTTAAGAGCACATGGGTCCCGAAAGGTCCCCTCATGGAGGAAACATGTTCATCACATCTTTGCGACAACGCCTGGCCGGGTCATTCGTCGGGCGCACACTGTCTTTCCTGAACACCTACTGGCTGGATCGCATCGGTCTGTTCGGCGCTGCCGTCGGGCTGATTCTGCCCTGGCTGTTCAGAGCAAACGGCAGCTTCCAGTTTCACGGCGGAGTCATGTCCGCACTGGCGCTGGGAGCCACTTTCACTGGCTTCCTTGTGGCAGCGGCTGTCGTCATCGCTCTTGTCTGCAAGGTTGCAGGCATCGACGATGCAGGCAAGCGCAAGGCGATTCCGCTGTGGATCGTCCTCTTCTTAGCCACAGCCCTTGGCTGGCTGAAACTGTCCGCCACTCTCTATCCGTCCCTGCTCTCAATAAGCAGCGCCCTGACTTATGGCGTGAGCGCGCTCGTGCTGCTTGGCATCGGCATGCTCACAGCCGGAAGAGGCTGCCGGGGCGGAAGCTGCTCGCTCAAGTCAAAATAAGATCCTCAGCTCGTCAACTGCGATGGTGTGAACACGTGTGTTCACACCATCGCCATGCTTTCAAAAACAAGGGCGGCAGACTCTCTCACATCCGGGAGTTCGCCTGTCCACTGTCGGAGAAATAGCTTATGGACAGAATCGTTGGTTTGCTTGGAATTGGCGTCTTGCTGGGCGTTGCCTGGCTGATGTCCAACAACCGGAAGGCGATCAACTGGCGGCTCGTCGCTGCTGGCATCGGACTTCAGTTCATCCTGGCTCTGCTCATTCTGAAAGTGCCCGGTACGAAGGAGTTCTTCTACTTGCTCGGGCAGGGCATCCAGAAGTTGCTGGATTACGCCGTCGATGGCGCCGCCTTCGTTTTCGGCGACAAGCTCGCCCGGGGAGAGTTCATCTTCCTGGTGCGCGTCGGCGCTTCCATCATCTTCATCGCTGCTCTCAGTTCCCTGATGTACTACCTGGGGCTCATGCAGCGCGTAGTAAAGTTCCTGGCCAGAACCCTGACAAAGACAATGGGCATCAGCGGACCGGAGGCACTTTCGGCAGCTTCGGCCATCTTTGTCGGGCAAGTCGAATGTCAGGTTCTGATCAAGCCGTACATGTCCAGGTTGACCATGTCGGAGCTCTTCTGCTCCATCACGGCTGCCATGGCGACAATCTCCGGCTCGGCACTTGTGGCTTATACTGCCATGGGCATGAGCCCGACTTTCCTGATCGCCGCCTCGATCATGTCGGCGCCAGCGGGCATACTAATGGCGAAGATAATGTTGCCTGAGACCGACCGTGAGGTGCTCAAAGGCAATGTCGACTTTGCCGTGCCCCACACAGGTGAAAATTGCTTCGACGCCATAGCGCACGGAGCTACCGATGGGGCGAAAATCGCCGGCAACGTCATGATCATGGTGCTTGTGGCGGTTGCTATGGTCGCGCTCATTAACGGCGCCCTTGGCGGAGCGCTTTCAGTGTTCGGGCTCAACTTCCAGATTCAGGACATCCTCGGCGTGTTCTTCACGCCTGTGGCTTTCCTGATGGGAGTACCGGCACACGAAGCGTTCCATGTCGGGCGCTTGATGGCCACCGAAATCCTGGTCAATGAGTTCGTCTCTTACGGCGAGCTGGCCAAAGTAATTGCCGGCAACGGCCCTTACATGCTGGCCGCCAAGACGCAGCTCATTGCTACCGTAGCCCTCTGCGGCTTCGCCAACCTGGGCTCCATCGCCATCAACATCGGCGGTCTGGGAGCCATGGCCCCCGAGCGGCGCAAGGACATTGCGCGGGTTTGCTTCAAAGCCCTGATTGCCGCCAACATGGGCACCTGGATGACAGCCTGCGTTGCCGGTCTGTTGTTCTAAAACTGAGCAAAACGCTCAGCTGGACTGGCGCTGGCAAAAGAGCAGCCGGTCGATTTTCCGCCGTACCTCCGTGGGAGGTACGGCGTGGTTTCAACAGGCCGGACTAAACCGGCCATTTCTCCAGGTGGAAGCAGGCTGCTCGGTCCAGGACACGTGTTTCCCTGGCCAGCCCTGCTTCCTTGAACGCGATGACAAATATCGCTACCTCGACAGGAGGAAAAGTCATGCAAATGATCAAGATTCACGATAGCGCCCTGTCGCTCAACGGCCCAAAGCCGGACAAGTTGAACATGGCCGTCCGTCTCACAAACTTCGCCGGGAGGCTGCCTGACGACTCGGTGACGATCATCGTCGCCAATCCGGAACGCACGCGCAGTCACGACACCGAGCACCCGTTCCGTCAGAGCTCCGACATCCTCTACCTGAACGGCTTCCCCGAACCCAACTCCGTGCTCATCCTGAGCAAGCTGGGCGGCAAGCCGAAGTTCACCATGCTCGTCGCCCCGAAGGACCGCGTCCAGGAAATCTGGACAGGCATTCGCACTGGCGTTCAGGGCGCCAAGGCCAACTACCTGGCCGATGAAGCTTTCCCGATCGACCGCTTCGAAGAAGTGGTGGGCAAGCTCCTGAAGCGCGCCAAGAGCGTCTACTACCGCTTTGGCATCAACGAGGAGTTCGACGAGAAGTTCCGCAAGGTCTGGGGCAACTCCCAGAAGCCGCTGCTGAACTATGAGGAGATTCTCCACGAAATGCGGCTGTTCAAGACGGAGAAGGAGCTTGTGCTTCTGCGCTACGCTTCGGACATCTCCGCCGAGGCACACAAGCAAGCCATGCTGGCGGTTCGCCCCGGCATGACCGAGTACCAGCTGCAAGCGATCCTCGAGTTCGTCTTCCGCTACTACGGCGCAGCCGCACCGTCTTACGGCAGCATCGTCGCCGCCGGCAACAACGCTGTTGTCCTGCACTACACCCAGAACGCGAGCGTGATCAAGGACGGCGACCTGATTCTTATCGATGCCGCTGCCGAGTACGGGTTTGTCACTGGCGGCTACGCCTCCGACATCACCCGCTGTTTCCCGGCAAACGGCAAGTTCTCAGAAGCCCAGCGCGAGATTTACCAGGTGGTGCTCGACGCTCAGGTAGCGGCAATCAAGGCTGCTCGCCCGGGCGTGCCTCTGGCTCACGTACATCAGACTGCCAGCCGGATCATGCGCAAAGGTCTGATGAGGCTCGGCATCCTGCCTGACGGAGCAACTGCCAAGAACAGCCGCAAGAAGGGCGCGACAGGGCTTTCCCTGAATGACTTCTTCATGCACGGCACCAGCCACTGGATGGGGATTGACGTGCATGACGTCGGCAGTTACCAGACCACCTCCGGCACCCGCACTGACAAGGGCAAGGGCAAGCGCCGCTTGCTTGCGCCGGGAATGGTGTTCACTGTGGAGCCTGGGCTGTACTTCGACAAGAACGACAAGCGCGTGCCCAAGAAGTACCGCGGCATCGGCGTGCGCATCGAGGACGACATCGTCATCACCAAGGATGGCAACGAAGTCCTCACCGCTGGCGTGCCCAAGACTGTCGACGAGATCGAAGCCTTGATGGCCTCCAGAGGCTAACGCGTCTGCTCCAGCGGATGCGGCAAACGGGGACGGCTCTTTGAGCCGTCCCCTGTCATTAACTTTCTACTTAGTCAAACCTTTTCGCCAGGCTGAGCCGTTTTCAAACGGCGCCTGAGCTGCAAGCGAGCCGGACCATTGCCATGCCTGGTGTCGCTTGAGATAGGAGTTAGCCTATGACAAAGTTCGTAACCCGCGCAGGCATCAAAGACCTGCTGACCCGCTGGGAGGGCAGATTCGAAGCTCTCCTGTTTGTCCTTTCTGCTCTGGCAGTAGCACTGGTCGTGAGCAGCGAGTTCGTGACGAGCGACTTCACGGTGCCCTGGCTGCATGTCGGCTGGGCTCAGCTGCAGGTCTTCCTGCGCTCGACCGTCTGGCTTTTCTTCGTCGCACACTTTACGGTGTACGCTGTCTTCAGTGGACGCCCGCTCTATTACACCAGAAAACACTTGCTGGAGTTTGTCGTCTGCCTTACCTGGATGCCTTACTATGACGGCAGCCTGCTCCGCCATCTGAACACGATTCTCTCCATAGAGACCTTGCTTCTCATTGGCGCAGTAGCTCATGCCTGGCGCGTTGCCCGCTGGACAATCAATCGTTTCAGCACGCACCCGCTCATTGTCGTGGGCTCGGCAGCTCTGGTCATGGTCGCTTCTGCTTCAGCTCTGCTCACGCAAGTGGAGCCGGCGACTTTCCCCAATCTCTGGGATGCAGCCTGGTATTGCGTCAACACGATCTTCACCGTCGGCTACGGCGACCTCGTCCCCAAAACAGGTCCCGGACGCGCCGTCGGCTTCGTCCTCATGCTGGGCGGCATCAGCCTCGCCGGTGTTTTCATCGCGACTGTCACCAATATGGTGAAAGAAAAACTGATCGCCAAGTCCGGCCCCGAGAGCGAAAGCAACAAACAGCTGCACTGCGACCTGGAATCGACTAACCGTCTGCTGAGCGATCTCATTGTCGAGATCCGCAAAAGCAACGAGTTGAACGCCCGGGTTCTCTCAGCACTCGAAAAGGCAGGCGCAACACCTGCCGAACTCCCCCCCGGGACCGTGCCAGCGGAAACACCGCAGGCACTTGATTCCGCTGCTGGGAAGTAAAAGTCCACAAGCCCCGGCTAGCACCACTTTCGGTGGCAGCCGGGCAGGCGGGGGGCAACGCCCGGGATAAATCACCCGGTGCGACCCCGGTTACCCGTCCCGCTCCTGCGTTCCGGCGCAGGCGCATACTTCCTACAAAGAAAAAGTAGGGATGAAAATGAACACACAGCCAAATGAAGGACAAGGAGTAATCGTCGGAGGCAACATCATCGGCGGCGGAATTGAGGTTCCGCCCGAGCAGGTGGACAAGGACTTCTGGAGGCTCGTCCTCCTGTATCAGTTCTGGTATTCCATCGCTGGGCTCATCGCCGGTCTGGCCTGCGTGCTTGGCGGCGTCGTGCTGTTTCTCAACGGCATAGACGGCCTTCCCGGCAGCCAGTGGACTGCAGATGTCTTCGGCTTGAAGATATCGGACGCCGCTCCCGGCGTGGTTCTCTTCCTGATCGGCCTGGCCGTGACGGAGATAACCAGGTTCACTGTGCGGCTGGCACCACGCAAGCCATCTCCTCCGCAGAAGCCGTAAGGCCTCTACTCTGAATCCGGAGGTTCCGACACTTCGTTTGGACTGGACTGGACGCCTGGATTCTTACTGTCAGCCGAGCAAGGGAAGCTAAATCCCGCGCTCCCTGGCTGGGAACTCTTTAACCGGCGCTTGTTCAGCGCAAACTCCCGGCGGGGCGACAGTCCCCGGCGGTTTGCTGCAACAAGTACTATCCCCGCCCCCTCGGTTCGCCGGACCACCGCGGGGATCTTTCGTCAAATCCACCCCGAGCAGGAATCTGCCTCGGAGAAAAGGAACCTTAACATGGATCAGTTGAATCGCCCCCTTCTCAGGCGGTTCCTGGCTGTCGCCAGGCCGTACTGGGTTTCTAACGCGAAATGGAAAGCACTGGGCCTTCTGGGAATCCTGCTTTTCTTCCTCTGCGCGGTCAACGGTCTCAACATCGTGATCAACTTTGTGGGCGGCAAGTTCATGACCGCGCTGTCTACCAAGGACGCGCCCACTTTCTATCACATGCTGAAGATCTACGCTGCCGTCTTCATCATCGGCACGCCGATCGTGGTCATCTATGCCTGGGTGCGGGACAAGCTCGCCCTTCACTGGCGAAACTGGCTGACCAACCACCTGCTGGAAAAATATTTCCAGAACAGGGCATATTACCGCATCAACAACGACGCCAAGATCGACAACCCTGACGAGCGAATCGCTCAGGACATCTCAGCTTTCACCAAAGCATCGCTGGCGTTCATGCTGGTGATTCTCGACTCGATAATCACCCTTGTCTCCTTCATCGCCATCCTCTGGAACATCTCGCAGCCGCTGGTGTGGACGCTCGTCGTCTACTCGACTGTGGGAACAGTGGCGACGATGTGGGTCGGCAAGCGGCTGATCGGGCTGAACTTCAACCAGTTGAAGCTGGAGGCGGACTTCCGCTACAACCTGATTCACGTCAGGAACAACACTGAGTCCATCGCCTTTTACCAGGGTGAGGCTCAGGAGTCCAGCAGCATCGCTCGCCGCTTCAAGGGCGCCCTCACCAACCTCAACATGCTCATCGGCTGGCAGAGGAACCTGGCTTTCATGACCACCGGTTACAACTACCTGGTCGTGATCATCCCCTCGCTAGTGATTGCACCACTGTACTTCGCCGGCAAGGTGGAGTTCGGGACAATCACGCAGGCCGACATGGCCTTCACGCAGGTGCTGGCAGCGCTTTCGCTAGTGATAGCGCAGTTCCGCGATCTCAGCGCCTTCATCGCCGAGATCAACCGTCTGGGAAGCTTCGCCGAAGCGCTCGATGCGCCGGACACTTCCGAGCAGCCGGGACACACGGCAATCGAGTCGCGCGAGGATACACACATCGCCCTCGAAAACGTTACGCTCAAGACGCCCAATTACGCCCGAACTCTCGTCCAGGGCCTCTCGCTTGAGGTGGCGTCGGGCAAAGGGCTGGTGATTGTCGGTCCGAGCGGCAGCGGCAAGAGTTCGCTTCTCAGGGCAATTGCCGGACTCTGGAAGTCAGGCACGGGCACAATCGTGCGCCCATCGCTTTCTGAGATGATGTTCCTGCCGCAGCGCCCCTACATGATCCTCGGCAGTCTGCGCTCTCAGCTTCTCTATCCGCACAACGACACGTCCATCAGCGACGAGCAATTGTACGCGGCACTGGCTGAAGTGAATCTGGCGGATCTGCCCTCCCGCGTCGGCGGGCTGGATGTCGAGCTGCAATGGGCCGACGTTCTCTCGCTCGGCGAGCAACAGCGCCTGGCTTTTGCCCGGCTCCTGCTTGCACACCCGGCATACGCCATTCTTGATGAGTCCACTTCCGCCCTGGACATCAAGAACGAAGCGCACCTCTACAGTGTGCTGTCCGCCAGCGGCACCACCTTCATCAGCGTCGGTCACCGCACCACGTTGCTTCAGTACCACACAAGCGTGCTGGAGCTAAAAGGTGAAGGCGACTGGCGTGTAGTCCCCACTCACGACTACACTCCTGCCTTCGCGCTGGCACCGTCAGACCCGGAAGCAGCTTAATAAGCCATCCGGCAGGCAAAGGGGGTGCAGGTAATCGCACCGGCTCGAAGGCCACAAGCCTGGAGCCGGAAAGAGGATGCCTGCACCCCCTGAAGCCAAAATTTCCTGAGTGTTTCTTTCCAAAAGCATACGAGCATCAAAAAGAGCTTGCCTGACAAGCCCCGGAGACGAAGAGCTCCGTAGGAAGGAAAAGAGTATGAGTCAATACCTCAACCAGCTTCTGTTTGCCGCCCTTCTGGCTTTGCCAGTGGCCTGCGTCAGCTGGACGGTCAGCAACGAGGAAGTCTTCCGCGACCTGCGCGATTGGCTCGACAAAGTGAGCCAGCGCAGCCGCAACCTCCTGATCAAGAAGGCCTGCTACCTGCCCACCTGCCATTACTGCCTCTCGCACTGGATAACTGCCATGTTCCTGCTCTTGACCGGGTTCACATTCCTGCTCAACGACTGGCGCGGCTACATCCTCAGCGAGTTTGCTGTAGTGATGATCGCCAATGTCTACCTCACGCTCTACAGCCTGCTCAGAGTTTCCCTAAGGCGTTGCCGGGCACAAGCTGACGAAGCCCAAGCCCGCGCCGCCATTATGAGCGCCAAGGCAGCAGAACGTGAAGCGCAAAGCGAGCAGAAAGGCAGTTGCAGCGCCAAGCCCCCCCTGTCGACGAACTCACCAGGGGGTAACAGTTGCGGCAGCTGACCTATCAGATGAGCCGAAGTAAGGACTGTCAGCTTAGACAGAAACAGACGACCTGCCGGTGCAGGCATCTGTTTACTCGCGTACAGTCAGCGGCTCCAGCACCGGTTCGAGAAAGGGCGGCCGCTCTGCCCTTTCTCTCCTTTTTGTCGCCCTGATATTATGCTCTATAGTTGTTCTGGCGCCCAGCACCCGGACTTAGTCTTCCGGCGATAAGCCCAGGCATCGCTGAATCCCAGCTTATGTCTTGGCTTCACCGCTGGACAGAACATTTTCTTTTCAGACCACAGAAGCCATCCTGCCAATATGACTTGCCCGTTCTGAAATTTTCCGGCGGTGAGATGAACTTCTCAGATTTTTTTCGTTGTCAGAAATATGCCGAAAAATCTGACCACCTGGAAAAGTGCCAAAGAAGGACCATGGGCACCATTTTTCTTCACCGACACCTTGCTGCCCTTTGCCTATGGAGGCACTACCATTTGCATGGCAAACACAACCAGGAAGAGCTAGTGTCGGAAGGCTGCAGGTGCCCCAGGACGGGGCATTGCCCTCTTGACACTGCCGGCAAGGCTCAAGGATGACTGCATTTATTCCGGCTGCAGGCTGTTACCCGAGCCGTTATTAACGATACCGGGGGTTCTTGATGTGCGGGCCCAGAAAATTCGGTTGCCATCCCCGTTGGTCACAACACTCCCGAGACGATCCGAGCGGATGCGATTGTTATTGCCGTTGACGGTCAGACTGCCACAAGTGCCTTTGAGATCAAGCTGGCAATCATTCGCATTGACTACCACGGTCCCACCGTTACACCTGCCTGTTATATGCGCACCGTCCTCGTTCATCACCAAACTGCTGTCCAGATCCTGCACGCTCACACAGCCGCCGGTTCCGCCGCCCGAAATGCTTATAGATTGCCCTGGAGCACCTGCCGAGTTTGACTGAATCGAGACAGAAGTCCCGGAAGCAGCCACAGCCGATGCTCTGGAGCCTACCGCCATGGACACAGGGCGCAGTTCAATGCCCAGTTCGCTGGCAACAGTCAGGATCCGCGCCTTCAGCGGTCCGCTGCCCTTGCGCCCGAGATTATCTGTTTCAAGCTTCTCGATGCGTGCCACAAGCGGCAGGCTTTGATAGCTCTGCCCGTAAACGCGCAGCTCCACCTGTCCAACGAGATCAGCCACGTTTTCCGCCCCTGCCCCAACCCGGTGTGAGGTGGAAGCCTTACTAGCCGTGCTCGTGCTTCTCAAAAGCTTGCCGGTTGCTCTCTTGCTGATTGAGCTGCCTTGAACGCTCTTGATATGAACGGAGCGCCGAGCCCCGCTCAAACTATCAATCTCAACGTGGGCAGCACCGCCGGCATTGACCCTGGTGGCACCGACCCTCGGGCTCACGGAGCTCCCACCGATATGAACGGAAGCGCCACCGGCTGTGTCCTTTGTCTCAACATGAATTCCATCAGGGCCAATCGTCACGTTAGCCTGATCGCTTTGAACTGACAGCTGGGCCAGGCACAGCTGCGCTGACAGCAGGAAAGCTACCGGCAATAAAACTTGGACTTTCACTTCTCAACCCTCCTGCTGCAGCCTCATCGGCAAGACAGCCGGGCTGTCTCAAAAGGCTGGGTGTTAGTTTAAACCCTCCAGGTCAAACAAGTCTTACCCGGCAGACAACCTCTTAAAAACGCAACAGGCAAAACAACACAAGCTGTGAGTCAGCTGTATGTTTGCGCGAGGCGCACCAGCGCCAGGGCTTCCGACATCCTCGTAATTGCCGCACAACAATTTGTCTATCCGGGAGCAGCCATCTCGGACGGTTTGAACTGCACAATGAAAAATCGGGCAAGCAACGAGCTTCAGAAGCTTAGCGCGTGCCTGATGCAGGCTAAAGCAGACACCCCTTATTCTTGACAGCCAGGGCTCTTCTCAAGCAGGTTAAAGATCCACAACCCATTCTCATTTCTCGAAACAGGAGCCCTCAACCCACAACATACGCCAGAGCCGATTCCCTCACGTTCATAGCCGGGCTGTCCCGGTTTAGAGTCCTTGTGCGGTTACAAGCGCCTTAGCGCTGATTCCGCCACGTCTCGGTTTGCCTGTCAAAAAGGGAACAAGGTTCCCTACCCAAATCCTGCAAGTTGCAACTTTAGCGCTCAAGGATAGTGTTATGGACAACTGCTATTTGTTCCAACTCGTGTATGTCGCCCTTCTGGCGCTTCCCGTGGCCTGTGTGAGCTGGACCATCACCAATGAGGAGATCTTCCGCGATCTCCGGGAGTGGCTCGGCAAGGTCAGCCACCACAGCAGCAGCATGTTCGTCAAGAAACTCTGCTACCTGCCGACCTGCCACTATTGCTTCTCCCACTGGGTGACGGCCGGCTTTCTTGTCTTGACTGGCTTCCACTTCCTGCAAGCGGACTGGCGAGGATACATCCTGGCTGAGTTTGCCATCGTCCTCATTGTCAACGTTTACCTGACTGTGTACAACCTGCTGCGCGTTATGTTGCGCTGGTCGCGCGCCACAGCCGATCAAGCGGAAGCAAGGACAGGCGTTTACCTGCCGGGAAACCTGCCGACAGGCAAGAGCGACCAGGGAAGCGACAAAGCCTTGCTTGAAGAAGCAGGCGTGCACCTGGCAGGTAACTTACCGACGGACGCCGCAAGCCTCCGCCGCAGATAGAAATCGTGGATGTGCCTCAGCTGAAGCTCGCGCTCGCCTGGGACTCATCCGGTTACCATATCAGCCCCTAAAACTTTCAGGGGAAAACTTCTTACGCCCTTTTAGGGCAAAGGAAGAATCATGTCCGATAATTTGAACCTGGGACCAAAGGTTGTTGTTGGAAAGAACGCGCTCGGAGGCGGGGTCGAAGTCCCAAGCGACCAGGTGGACAAGGATTTCTGGAGACTGGTCCTGCTCTACCAGTTCCTCTACTCTCTGGCCGGGCTCATCGCCGGGCTCGCCTGCGTGATCGGCGGAATGGTGCTGTTTTTGAACGGCATCGAGGGTGGCGGCAGCTGGACCGCGGATGTCTTCGGTGTGAAAATCACCGACGCCGCGCCCGGCATCGTGCTGTTCATCCTCGGGGTCGTCCTCTCCAACATCACCGCATTCACGGTCCGCTTCTCGCCAAGCAAGGCGCCAACCCCTCCCTCTGCGCCATCGCTTGAGTAATATAACTTGCCGATGGCCTGCTATGCGCAGTCTGCCACCAGCGCCTGGCTCCGCCGTCCCCAAGGGCGAGCAAGAAATCTTGCTTGCGATCCAGGCAAGATAAACCCTTTCCCTGGAGGCGGACTGGACATATATCCGCCGCCTCCAATTTTTATCCCTCTCTATTCATACATATAGTTGTCGAGCAGGCGTTTTTGCCAGGATCGGCTTGCTGAGCCAATACGCGGTCTTGCGGACAAGAGCAGCAACATTGATGAGCAAGCTGCGGAAGTGATGTCATCTCCGTCGAAGGAAATCACGGTTGTCTTGCTCTCCAATAGATCCAGCTCTAGTTGCCCAATACATTGACTTGCGATACACTTGCTCATTCGAAAACAACCTTCGCTTTCCAGTTTCGCACTATCGCAAGTCCGCATTCCGAGCCACTTAGGGGCTGTTCACTACTCCTGTAGCCCCTTTTTGCGTTAACCGTGATCAATCTCCCATTTCCACACAAGAAGCCTTGCTGCTTGGTTTTGGCGTGTTTGAAGGGTCAGTAAATCTCCTTTGTGAATGATCCAGGCGCGCCAACTCCACTAGAGGACACAGTAGAACCTCATATAATCCCGCCAGTGGTGTTCGGCAGTGCTTGTTGTTGCATCCATCATGATTGGACAAACAAGAAAAATGAGGGGATTATTGTGTATGTGATCCCGGATTCCTGTGGGCAACCTGATGGAAATATGTCTAGCGAGAATTGAGCACGCTAGAGGCTACGTTCCTAATTTGCACGTAGTATCACCGCGGCTTGTGCGCGGTGGGCAGCCGGAGCCAGAAGGTTTGCGCCGGCTCAAGACAGCCGGGGTGAAAACGGTTGTGAATTTGCGCACATCCGGTGGGGGGCTGCGCAGTTTCTTTCAGAGTGCATCAGGACATTCATCGTCTGAAGATCCAGAGCTGACGCAAGAGCGGGTTCTTGCAGGCGAGCTGGGGATGAAGTTTATCCAGCTGCCGCTCGATGTGTTCGGGAGTCCATCGGTGCAGGCTGTCGAGGATTTTCTGGAAGTTATAGCCAGCCCCGAGCATCCGCCCATTTTTGTCCATTGTCTTCATGGCAAGGACCGCACGGGCTTGATGATGGCTGCCTATCGTGTCGCTTTTGATGGTTGGGACTCTCAACGGGCTTATGCCGAGATGCTCGATTGCGGATTTGATGCCGAGCGGACCAACCTGTCGCAGGTATTTTTCGATTTTGCCAGGAAGATCGAATCTGCTCGTTAGCTTCCCTTGCGTCTTGTTCTTAAGGCTTTTCATGTCAGACGATTGTTCCGAGCCAGGAGTTTAGCCGCCCTGAGCGATTCGAAAGACCCCTGGCGCCAGGGGCCCTCCATTGTGGCTCCGCCGCTGCCGGGCAGGTTTGAAGTTAAGGGAAAAAGGGGATTAATTCCAGAGAACGGGGTGTAACAAGGGGGGCACGCGGTCCGCCGGAGGCGCATTAGTTGGGTCCAGGCAAGACCATATTCAAACGCTTCAGTCTGACCTTGTCGCACAAGGGCTTCATTCTCGTTTGCCTGCCGCTATTGTTCGAGCTGGCATTCGTGGTCATTCTCACTTTGTTGTTGCAGCAAGCCGAACGAGGAGCCGAGCGAGAGGCGCAATCCAAGTCGATCATCACCAAGACCAATATCCTCACCAAGCTGTTTCTGGATGCCGGTGGCTCGTTGGCGGCATACAGTGTGAGCAAGAATCCGGTTTTTGGCGAGCACTATGATCAAGCTGTGGAGAAGGTTCCCGGCGAATTGCATGAACTCAAAGATCTTGTTCAGAGCAATCCCAGGCAAGTGGAAAATCTCCGGGGTATTGAAAAGTCAATTGACCGCGCTCTCGATCTGCTCAATCGCGTAAAGCAGTCAACGGACGAGGGCTCGCGCATCAGCTCTCTCATGAGCAGCCATCGCATTTACAAGGAGCTGAAGCAGCTCATAGAACAGCTAGAACTTGATCTAAACAGTTTCGTGGAAGAAGAGCGGCGCATTGAAAGACAGAGCCCACAAAAGCAGGCGTCGGCCAGGCGCAATGTCCACAACTTTCTTTTGATCGGCACAGGTATAAACGTCGTTCTCGCTTTGTTCATGGCGCACTTGTTTTATACAGGCATTACCGGCAGGTTGCGCACACTGACGGACAATACTTTCCGCCTGGCTCGCTCTGAGGCTTT
>JAHFBI010000313.1 GCA_023250095.1 Candidatus Melainabacteria bacterium | reverse complement strand
GAAAACGTGCACTACTTGCACTGTGCCTGTCGGCACGCTGGCTCTATCTGCTACTTTGATATACTGCTCGGTTTCCATGAACGCCACCTTCTTCTATATCTTGCCGGACAGCTCCGGCTGCTCGTCGTTTACGGTGCGATCGGCGGGTGAATTCGGGCAGATCTTGCGCGAAACCACTTCGGAAAGCCATTGCGCTGATTTAGGCAGGGGGAACTGTGACAGCACTTTGCGGAAGAACCCTAGAACAATCAGCTCTTCGGCCTGGGCAGCAGTCAGTCCGCGGCTCATCAGATAAAAAACTTGCTCGCGATCGACTGGACCGACAGTAGCTCCGTGCGAGCATTTCACGTCATCGGCCAGTATTTCCAGTTTGGGGACTGAGTCGGCTTTGGCATCTGCGCCCAGCAAAAGGTTCTTGTTGGACTGATAAGCATTGTTTTCTGGGCGGCTCTGGACACGCGGATGATGCCCTGGTACACGGAGGAGGAGGCATCTTTGAGGGCGACTCGGAAATTTATGTCTGATTGCGTATCGGGGGCGTTGTGCTCCTGAATGGTATTGAAGTTGTATTTCTCCGAGTGGCTGCCGAATACGGCGCCAAGCACTTCGCTTGTTGCTCCTTTTCCTTCGAGATATGTGGCTATGTCAGCCTTTGTCTGCTTGCCGCCCAGCGCCAGCGTCATGGCGGTAAATTGCCCGTTGTCCAGAACATGACTGTCGAAGCGGTGGATGAAAAAGACATCTGCCCCGAATTCTTGCACTTCCAGATAAGAGACACGGGCGCCTTTGTTGACGTGAACATCACTGAGCCCCGATGAAAGCGAAACAGGTCTGCTTCCGTCTTCGCTGCAACGCTTGTCGGACTCACAGCCCATGATGCTGACAATGTCCACTTTGCTGTTTTGCTCAGCCACGACTATCAAGCGGGGGAAAATAGCCCCGCCATGCTCGCCGTTCTTGCAGCCGCAGAAGCCGGTGCCGACGACAAAGGAATGTTGAAGCTGGACATTGGCGGGGACATAGAGAAAAGCTCCGCAGTTGAAGAGGGCTTTTGTCATCAGGGCAAACTTGTCAGGGTCTCCTTTGGCTGCAGCAGTGAGATAAGGTCGGACAAGCTCGGGATGTTTCTCGATGGCGGAGGCAAGATCGAGAAAGATTACTCCCTGGTCGGCAAGCTCCTGGGAAAGCCAGAGATAACCACCGTCTTCCGTGGTTTGAAAAAGTGCCCCGGCGCACGGCCCTAAATGCTCGAGGGCAGACTGGTACCATTGTGGCAAAGTGGGCAAAGCCGCAACTTGCCTGGCGGGGCCAAGATTGAAGGCTTTCAGTTTAGTTAGATCGAGAATGGACAGATCGCAGCGGCGCCACTCTTCGTCGCGCGGGCCGGGCATGGCTGTTTGCAGATAGGACTCCCAGGCGGACAGGCGGTTATCCGCCAGCCAGGAGGGCTCGGCAAATCGGCAGGCCAGTCCTTCCACTCGCTGCCGATCGATTGTTTCGGCCAACTCTCTATCTGACATGGTTATTTGCACATCCTCTTTCGGGGGATCGACCAGCGCACAGCGCACACGCAACCTGCTTCGAGCTAGCAGCAGCTCAAAGAATCACCAGGCGACTATCCGACCGAGCCTTCCATTTCAAGCTGGATGAGGCGGTTGAGCTCAACGGCATACTCGAGCGGAAGTTCTTTTGTGAACGGCTCGAAGAAGCCATTCACAATCATTGTAGTAGCCTCGGTCTGGGTAAGACCGCGGCTCATGAGATAAAAAAGCTGTTCTTCGCCGACTTTGGAGACTGTGGCTTCATGCTCGATAGTCACGTCTTTCTCGTCGATTTCCATGGTTGGATAAGTGTCCGAGCGCGACTGCTCATCCATGAGAAGCGCATCGCAACGCACGCTCGATTTGACGTTTGTGGCGCCTGGATAAACTTTTACGAGCCCGCGGTAGGAGGCGCGTCCACCATCCTTGGAAATAGACTTGGAGCAGATGATTGATGTGGTATCCGGCGCGTTGTGCACCATTTTGGCACCGGCGTCCTGATGCTGGTCGCTGCCGGCAAAGGCTATGGAAAGCACTTCTCCATGAGCGCGCGGACCCATGAGATAGATGGAAGGGTATTTCATGGTCAGCTTCGAGCCGATATTGCCGTCGACCCACTCCACTTTTGCGTCCTCAAAGGCCATGGCGCGCTTGGTGACCAGGTTGTAGACGTTTTTCGACCAGTTCTGAATCGTGGTGTAGCGAATATGAGCGCCCGGTTTGGCAATGAGTTCCACCACCGCTGAATGCAGCGAGTCGCTGGAATAGACCGGCGCTGTGCAGCCCTCGATATAATGCACGAAGCTGCCGGGCTCGGCAATAATGAGCGTGCGTTCGAACTGCCCCATATTTTCCGTGTTGATGCGGAAATAGGCTTGCAGTGGAATTTCCACTCTCACGCCTGGCGGCACGAAAACAAAGCTGCCGCCGGACCAGACGGCGGAATTGAGAGCGGCGAATTTGTTGTCGGCCGGCGGGATGATTGTGCCGAAGTGCTTGCGCACTATATCGCCGTGCTCGCGCAGAGCGGTGTCCATGTCGGTGAAGATGACGCCTTGCTTTCCCAGGTCTTCACGTATGGAATGGTAGACGACTTCCGATTCGTATTGTGCCGTGACGCCTGCCAGGAACTTACGTTCTGCCTCGGGGATGCCCAGCCGATCGAAGGTCTTCTTTATGCCTTCGGGAACTTCGTCCCAGTTGCGGCCCTGCTTTTCAGTGGCGCGTACGTAGTAGTAGATGTTGTCGAAGTCGATGTCATTGAGCAATTCTGTGTTGCCCCAGGTGGGCATCGGCTTTTTATGGAAGTGATCCAGCGCTTTCAGCCGGAATTTCAGCATCCATTCCGGCTCATTCTTCATCTTCGATATTTGCTCGACGATCTCCCGTGTCAGCCCACGACCGGATTTGAAGGCATAGTCTTCTTTGTCATGGAAGCCGTACTTGTAGTCGGACCCGACCTGTCTGAGCATCTCGTCTTGAGTGAGTTCAGCTGCCATGATTGTCTCCTTAGAGTTAAGCCCTGGCCGTTGAGGCGGGTTCCCTGCTTACCCAGTCATAGCCTTTTGCTTCCAGCTCTTTGGCCAGATCGCTGCCGCCGGATTTGACAATCTGTCCATCCTGCATGACGTGAACGAAGCCAGGGGTTATGTAATTGAGCATCCGCTGATAGTGAGTGATTAAAAGGATGGCATTGTCCGGGGCGGCAAGAGCGTTGATGCCTTCGGAAACTGTCTTGAGCGCATCGATATCCAGACCGGAGTCGGTCTCGTCGAGCAGACCGAGCACAGGTTTGAGCAGAGCCATTTGCAATATCTCCAGGCGCTTCTTCTCGCCGCCAGAGAAGCCGTCGTTGACATAGCGCGAGAGGAAATCGTCAACTACGCCGAGCCTGGACATGAGGGCTTTCAATTCCTTGCGGAACTCTTTCACCGGCACATCCTGCCCACGGCGGGCTTTGACCGAGGCTCTCAAAAAATTCGAAACAGAGACTCCCGGAATGGCCACTGGATACTGGAAAGCCAGATAGACCCCTTTGCGGGATCTTTCATCTGTGGGCAGAGACAGAAGGTCTTCACCGAGGTACAGCACCTCTCCGGCAGTTACCTTGTAGCGCGGGTGCCCCATCAGCGTGTACGACAGAGTCGACTTACCGGAGCCGTTGCGCCCCATGAGGGCATGGACTTCGCCGGCATTGACCGTGAGGTTGACGCCATGGAGTATTTGCTTGCCCTCCACAGCCACATGCAAGTCCTTGATCTGTAGAATTGGTTTTGGCGCTGTCATCTGTTTTCTCAAGCCTTTCGCACAAGTCCCCTTGGCGCCTGATTAAATTGGTTGAATCTAAAGCCCTGCGGCTTTTACAGATATAATAGTATCAAAATTAGAAAAACCGGGCAAATATATATGATTGCTTCAGCAATTTATTCAAGCCAAGTGCGATAATTGATGAAAGGTTAACATTCTCGGCGGATCCTGCTGAGGAGAAGGTTTTTAATGGTCACACAGCCGCTGACTGAAAATCCTGAAAACACGCATGAGGCTGTGCTCCTTTATTTGAAGCGCAATAGCGAAATGACCGTTGCAGAACTTTGCGATGTTCTCGGCATTACGTCCATGGCCGTGCGCAGGCACCTGTCCGGTCTCCAGAAAGACGGGCTGGTTGAATGCCGCCTGGTAAGGCAGTCTCGCGGGCGTCCCACTTACCGCTACCGGCTTACTGCCAAAGCCGAGTCGCTGTTCCCTTCGGGCATGGGCAATCTTGCTTTCGACCTTCTCGATGCCGTTTATCAGACCAGCGGGCACAAAGGAGTCATGGAGCTTTTGTCCCTGAGAGACAACTGGCTGGTGCGTAAATTCCTGCCCCGGCTGGAGAAATTGACTCTCGAGCAGAAAGTGGAAGAAGTGGCCAAAATTTATTCTGAGACAGGCTATATGACCTCCTGGGAAAAGCTAGCCAACGGCGACTTTTTTATTTATCAGCAGCATTGTGCTGTCCATCATCTGGCCGAGCAGTACCGGCAGATTTGCGTGCTCGAGCCCAAATTGATGCAACATCTTCTAGGCTGCCGGGTAAGTCGGGAAAAGTACATGCTCAAATCCGACCCGGTCTGCGGTTATCTTGTCCATGCCGGCGAGTTGGCAGCACAGGAACATTCAGCCGGGGCCATCTGATGCCTGGCGCCAGGGGCGGAGTTGTCCCAGTGCACGTCATTGCGCTTGAGGTGCTGCTCGTCACTTTCCAGGGTGTGGAACTGTCCTAGATTCCCTTTATTTCGCGGTAGCGAGCCAGAGGCTTTTGCGGGAGCACGGAAAGTTTGACGAAATTAGCCGGTCCCCGGGCGGCAATCGGCAAACCACCGGTGATGATGATGCTGTCTCCGGCACTGACGAAATTCTTCTTGAGCAGCGTTTCTTCGACCATGGCCAGGGTGGATTCAGAATCGCTGACCTCGGTCAGCATCAGGGGCGTGACTCCCCAGCAAAGGGAAATTTGCCGGTAAACATGTATGTGCTGTGTGAGAGCTATGATCGGGTTGGGCGGGCGGAACTGCGAGATGAGACGTGCTGTCGAGCCTGTTTTGGTAAAAGCGGCAATCGCCTTTGCTTTCATGTCCACAGCCATGTCGCAGGCGGCGTGTGCGATCGCGTGCGCCGATGTCGGCGAATCATGTTTGCGCAGTTGCCTGTAATCGATGCTTGCTTCCGCTTCGCAGGCGATGCGATCCATCATGCTCACGGCTTCGATGGGGTACTGCCCGGAGGCTGTCTCACCGGACAACATCACGGCGTCTGTGCCGTCAAAAATGGCGTTGGCTACATCTGAGGCTTCGGCTCTGGTGGGACGCGGGTGTTCGATCATCGATTCGAGCATCTGTGTGGCCGTGATTACAGGTTTTCCTACCAGGTTGGCTTTGCGAATGATTGTCTTTTGAGCCGGCGGCACGCGCTCAGGCGGCAGCTCCACGCCAAGGTCACCGCGAGCCACCATCACTCCGTCGGCAACTTCCAGAATCTCATCGAGGTGATCCATGGCCTCTGGTTTTTCCAGCTTGGCGATTATCGAGACCGGCGGCCAGTGTTCGCCGATGAGCTGGCGTAAATAAACGACGTCGTCAGGATCGCGTACGAAGGATAGGGCCACGAAATCCACATCGTGCTGCAGCCCGAGGAAGAGATCGGCTTTGTCTTTCTCCGTGATAGCAGGAATGGAAAGACGCACTCCGGGCAAATTGATCCCCTTCTTGTTCTTGAGTAGCCCGCCGTTGATTACCCGGCAGGTCACGTCGGTTTCGTCGGTGTCCTGTACTTTGAGTTCTATCAGCCCATCGTCGAGCAAG
>JAHFBI010000033.1:9951-24421 GCA_023250095.1 Candidatus Melainabacteria bacterium | reverse complement strand
CAGGAGCGTTCTTGAAGCCTTGCTGGTCCATTTGAGGATTGTAGCCAGGAGCGTTCTTGAAGCCTTGCTGGTCCATTTGAGGGTTGTAGCCAGGAGCGTTCCTGAAGCCTTGCTGGTCCATTTGAGGATTGTAGCCAGGAGCGTTCTTGAAGCCTTGCTGGTCCATTTGAGGATTGTAGCCAGGAGCGTTCCTGAAGCCTTGCTGGTCCATTTGAGGGTTGTAGCCAGGAGCGTTCCTGAAGCCTTGCTGGTCCATTTGAGGGTTATAGCCAGGAGCGTTCTTGAAGCTCTGGAGGATGGCACCATCTTTGAGGTCGGGAGAGTCCTTGACTCCTTTGCGAGCCTTGCCTTCGTTCCACCATTTTTCGTTAAGCCACCAGCGTGTGCTGTCTTCGCCTTGTTCTGCTTTGCTGCTAGTAAGGGAGCTTCCATCCCGAGCCCCGTGCTGGACAGTGCCAGTTTTTGCTCGTTTTTTGGAGTCGTGTATTCTTTCGGCGCCTTGCTCGCTACCCTGCTGCGCTTGCCGGCCCTTGACTGTGAAGCCTTCGTTGATGCCTTCCTGGGCAATACTTCTGGGGTTTCTGGAGTTGTCGGATGAGCCTGCCTCAACGGAAAATTGTCTGGAGTCGGCGTCGGGAAGGGCCTTTCCTAGGTTATCTGCGCGCTTCGATACTGGATCTGGCATAGTCCGGAATCTTTCATGATTGACTTCATGCATCAACTGGTTCGTTGCGCTGTTGGATTTGTCTTGTCTGTGCTGGATAGAAAAATCTTCGATAGGATTTGCGGACATATTATTTTCTCCTGGGTGTGCGTGCGGTCGGTTGCGGAATCTGTGTAAAGAGGGAACCGTCGAGTTCCAACCGGCAGGATGAATTTATTCTTCGAATTTGAAAAGTTTTTGAAAGCAACTGGAAGTGGTGGCAGGAAAGTTTTTTTGAGTTGTCAGTGTATTTCAAAAATTTTTCAAACTTGTCGCATAAAGTCAGGGCAATCGGGGTTGGTTCCCTGACCGGAACCTGATAGAAGGAGTGCTACTGCTGGGCGCTCCTTCTGTCGTTGTTGCTGATTTCCATTTGGCGGAAGCTGAGGGATTCCTCTGATATCCGATTTTCTATCGAGGCATTGTTTTCACTGGTGGCTCGGCGAGATGGTTGCGAATGCCTGGCGGCAGCGGCTTATAGCTGTCATGCGCGGCAGCCAGTTGCTCGATATGCCTGCAGGCACCAATCTGTCCTTCTCTCTTGAGAAATTCGGCGTATTGCCGCAGGCAGGTGGCAGCAAGCAAATTGGCGCGGCGACCGGCAATCTCAGCAGATTCGAGATCTGAAACGGCTTTCTCATAGCACTGTCTGGCTTCGCTCGGGCGGCCTGCCTGGTCGTAAAAACTGCCTAGATCGAACTCCACTCTCACCGGCTCAAGGACCTTCCAGCCGGGCTTGATGTTATTGAACAATTGCCTGGCTCTAGCGCTTGCGTATTTGGCTTGCGCTTCTTTGTGCTGTTCCCTATATATGCAAGCCAGCTGCAAATATGCGGCCGACAGGCGCCCCTGCCAGACACTATCTCCTGTGAGCATGGCAACTAGTTGCTCGTTCATAATTGCGGCGTGGTCCAGATCTCTTAGCAGCAAGAGTGTGGTGGCCAGCTCTCTTTGAGCCGTCGTGAACTGAGATTTCTTCGAGCATTGCGGCTGGTAGATCTTGAAAGCTCGCGCAGCTTGCTCTTTGGCGAGATCTGCCTTGCCATCTCTCTGGTAAGCCAGGGCAAGATGCGCCACGGCATCTCCGACACGAATATTGTCCTGTCCCCATTTTCGCTGACGGGCTGAGATAAGCCGCAGCAAGATGGGCTCAGCTTCCCTGTATCTGCCGGTTTGCATATAGAGCTCTCCCAGCAAAGTGAGCAGTTTCTCGGCGCTTATGCCAGTCTGGCGAATTTCCAGGGCTTTGACGGCGGCGTCCTCGGCTTGCGGCAGCTCATCGAGACCGGCATAAATAGTTGCCAGGTTCTGCAAGGAAATCGAGACATGGAGATCCTGGCTTCCAAGCTTCTCAGCTTCGGAGAGGGCCTTCTTGTGCAAGGCTTCGGCAGCTCTTAAATTATTTCCTTCATATTCCTCCAGGGCTGCCGCTGTGTACGCGAGCCATTTCCTGGTGATATATACATCTTCGGCTTCTTGCTCGCGCCCTTGCGCCCTCAGCGCTTCAGAACAACCATCCATCATGCGTTCGACTATGGCTGCAGGTGACGAACTGGCATTGGCTGTGGCAAGCGCCTGTTTGTAATAATTTTCCGCGTCGGAGAATTTCCTTTCTCTTTGAGCCATGACGCCGAGTTTGTACAGGCTGAGCGCTTCGTTCTGCCCGACTAGATTGTCCCTGGGGGTAGAGCCGGCGCCAGTGTTGCAGCCTTTAGAAAGCGACACGCATTTGAGATACAGTGGCGCGGCTTCAGCATATTTTTTCTCTGCCAGGTATGTATCTGCTAGATCTGCGCATACTCTGGCTGTGTCTTCCATGAGGAGCCTTCTGTCGAGCTCGTTTTTTGAGACTTTCAGAGCGTTTTGCAGGACTTGCAGCGCCTCTTGATAAAATGGTCTGGCCCTGTCGTACTCCTTTTGTGCGACAAAAGTCTTGCCCAGTCCATCGAGGCTCACTCCAAGGTGGAAGTTGTATTTCCCCATCAGGCGAGCTTGTTTGACCGCCTCTTCGTACATTCTTTCGGCGAGGTAAAGCTTCCGTGCCCGGTAGAGTCTTTCACCCTGCAAGCGGCAACGCTCCCAGAATCTCAGGCGATATTGCTGATCCCAGGGCAAGGTGAAATCGCAGCCTCCTAGCGACGGCAGAAAGAGAAAGGCGAGCAGAAGCCGCACGGCAGTGGCAGCTCTCTTCTTCTCTTGGCAGGTTATCCGGGCGGCTGGCATTTACTTGCTATGATAGCGGCGATTGGCGCAGTTGCAGAACTCCTGGGAAAGAGATTCACTCTTATGGCAAAGGTTCTGGTCGTCGAGGATGATCTGGATCTACTGGCTAAAGTCAAAGAATGGCTTGGCTTCGAGCAGCACTCCGTCGAGGCTGTGACTGACGGGCAGGAAGCTTCTGAAAGGCTTAGGCTTTACCAGTACGATCTTGTTATTCTTGATTGGGAACTACCCGGGCTCACCGGAGTCGATGTCTTAAGACTCTATCGCGACACAGGGGGCACGACCCCTGTGCTGATGCTCACGGGCAAAGGTGCTGTCGACGACAAGATGGTCGGGCTCGACGCTGGTGCCGACGATTATCTGACCAAGCCTTTTCATTTGAAAGAGCTTTCAGCACGTATGCGCGCACTTTTGAGGCGACCGCCGAGTTTTACCGGCAATATCCTTCACGCTCGCAATATCACCCTTGATCCCTGCGCGCGCAAGGTGACGAAGTCCGGGCAGGATATCCAGTTGCTGCCCCGCGAGTTTGCCTTGCTGGAATTTTTTATGCGCCATCCCAATGAGATCTTCTCTCCGGAAGCTTTGCTCAACAGAGTCTGGAGTTCGGAGTCCGATTCTACTGTCGGTACGGTCTATACATATATAAAGACGCTCCGCAAGAAAATAGCTGAACCTGACGGCAACTCGGTGATTGCCACTGTTCACGGAGTCGGTTACAAACTGGTTCCCTCCTGAGCGGTAAAGGCAGTGTCTGAGGATTATGGTGACGATGGGGATCATAGCCTTTGCAGCTTGCTGCCAGCTGCCTTCGACCAGCTATGTCAATGAGCAGACTCTTTAGAGAATCAGGCTGCCGCAATTTGTTCTGTCGCTTAAGATCCGCAGGTAGAGCACATCTGCCTTATTCCAGTCCGGGCTTGCCGGATTCTGGAGCGGACTGCACCGCTGATCTCAGACGGAACCAGAATGTGCTTCCTTTGCCCTCTTCGCTTTCGACACCGATCAAGCCGCCGTGACCTTCGATGATTGCTTTGCAAATTGGCAGACCCAGCCCTGTCCCCTTCTTTTCACTGGCGTCGCCTGGCTCGACTTGCTGAAAACGCTCGAAAATGGCCTTGCGAAATCCGGCTGGTATGCCGCGCCCGTGGTCGATGACTTTTACCGTCACCCAGCCGCTTGTCGCTTCGACGGTGATGGTTACCGTTGAATTCGGCGGCGAGAACTTGATGGCGTTGGAGAGGAGATTGACCAGTACCTGCACCAGCCTGTCGCTATCGCCATATACCTGCAAGTCTGTTCCGGGCACGTCCATCTCGACTTTATGCTGGTCGGCAAATGCCATTACCGCTTCGAAAGACTTCTCCAGTACGGGCGCCAGAGGAATGTTCTGGCAATTCATTGCCAGCTTTCCGGCTTCCATTTTTTCAATGTCCAGTAAGTCGTTGATGAGGTTGATCAGGCGTGTCGTATTGCTCTCGGCAACAGTGACTTCCTTCCTGGCCTTGTCAGAAAGCTCGCCATAGACTCCAGCTTCCAGCAAAGTCAGGGCCGCCTGCACGGAGGTAAGCGGAGTGCGCAGGTCGTGGCTTACCATGGCCACGAGCTCCTGTTTCCGCCTTGCGGCTTCCGCGAGGGCCTCAGCCATGTCGTGAAAAGTCTTGTCCAGGTGTGCTATTTCGTCGGCTCCAACCACAGGCACATTGAGTGGCTCGCCCCTTGCCAGGTGCAGGGTGTTGTCCATCAGTACCTGCAGGCGCCTGGTTGTCGCCCGGTTGAAAAATACAGCTAGAGATATGGCGAGCATTATGTTAAAGGCAACTCCGACAGCCAGGCATTGCTGGACCATCAAGCGCGATCTCGCCTCCGCCTGCGGGTCCAGTTGCTCGGCGCTTTCCTGGTCCTTGATGAACGAGCGCATGTCCGTGGCCAGCTCGGCCGTCGTGCCTTCCAATTCTTCCTTGATATCTACGATATGCGCAGCACGCGCGTTTTCACCGCCCGCGGTGAAAACACTTGCTTGTCCGAGAAGGGTTGTTGTCTTGTTGGTGATGTCTTGCAGTCTTTCCAGGGAAGCCTTCTGGTCAGGGCTGTCCCGGAGCATTATCTTGAGCGATTGTAGCTCGACGGGAATTGCCGCTGAGGCGTCCTCGAACTGCTGCTTGAAGGCTTTTTGCTCCGTCCAGCGGTACATATAAAGGCACATCGCCGATTTGATAAAGCCATTAAGGATACTGTTGGCTCCAGCAACGACCGCCTTTCCATGCTCTGCTCGCCGTATCTCGTATTCAGCCCTGTTCAACAAGTAAGTGAGTGTGGCAACGAACAGGAGCTCGAATGCCAGGGGTACTGCCACAAGAATGAGAGCTTTGTGTGAAAGCTTCAGGTTGAGCCGCAAGGTCTTAACTCCGGTTGTCACGTTTCTCTAGCTGGTGGTCTTGTGGGCAGGCGTTAGGTCGGCTGTTCACAAGGCAATATTATGATGGAGTTAGATGCTGAAGACTTGCCGGTAATGTCAGGCATGTCTGCTTCAGGGCCTCCTTTACCAAATTTCCTTAATTCTCGTTTGCTGACAACTTTCCCTGGTGCCTCCATTCATATGTATGGTATTATGGTTTTCAGGAACAGTTGATCACACACACCATTCTTGTTCCTCCTTGTTTGCCGGGGCAGTTATCTTGCCGCCCCGGCGCTTGGCTTTCTGGATATGTAAGCGGAGCCGGATTTTAGAGTCGATTCGGGCGCGTGGTTGCATTTTCTCTGGTGCTTTTGCCTAAGGCAGGCTGACGTGCGGAAGCTTGGGTGTCTGGCTATCACGACTTTACAGTCGGGAAAGTGTTCGCTCCTTTCGACAGGGCTTGTCTTCGGGAGTATCATTTGCATAGTTTCTTCAAATGGGTCGTCAACAGTTGCGCTGTTTGGACAGGAGGATTTGCGCTCTATGAAAAACTCGCCGGGGCAACTCCAGAATGTGTCGGACAGCAAGCTTGCGGTGGCAAGCGTTCTGGGATTTTTGCATTCGCGCTGCCAGCAGTTTGCCGCTCGTCCGGCTTTGTGCGTCAAAGAGGCAGATGGCTGGCGCGAGTTGACCTATGGCGATCTGGCACAGCGCGCCAAGTCCCTGGCTTCCTGTTTGATCGAACTGGGACTTCAGCTTGGCGATCGGGTGGCGATTCTATCTGAATCCAAGCCGGAGTGGGGTATCTGTTTCTTTGCCGGTGTTCGCTCCGGTGCGACGATGGTGCCTCTCGATATCAAGCTCACGCAGGCGGAGTTGACAAATATTCTCTCTGACTGCCAGCCTAAGGTCGTTTTTGTCGACAGCAAGCACAAGGAAGTGATCGACAGCGTTGCTGAGAAAGTAAAGTCAATCGAGCACATTTTTCTTGTCGAATCTGGCGGCGATGAGTTGCATCAGTCCATCGCCTTGCTTCAACCGCAAGCAATTCAGGAGGGTGTGGATCGGCAACTGGATGAAGTGGCTGTTCTGGTTTACACATCAGGAACTACCGGCAATCCCAAAGGCGTGATGACCACATACGGCAATCTTATATTTCAGGTGCAGAGCTTCAAAGAAGTGATTGATCTCACGGAAGAAGACCGTTTTCTTTCCATCTTGCCGCTCAATCATTTGCTGGAGCTGACGGGCGGTTTTCTCGGAGTTCTCAATCAAGGCGGAATGGTGTCGTTTTGCCACAGCCTCTTCCCGCAGGAAATAATTCGCAGCCTGCGCGACAGGCAGATCACCGGGCTGGTCGGCGTGCCGCTTTTCTTCAAGTCTCTCAAAGGAGGCATCGAACGTGAAATTCGCCGCAAGGGCGAAGAGGAAGTGCAACGATTTGCTGCAGCTCTGGTCAAAGCCGAGGACTTGCCCCTGAGCGAGCGGGCAAAGTTATTTGCCCCCGTTCACGAGCAGCTGGGCGGCAAGGTCCGTGTCTTCATTTGCGGCGGCGCGCCTCTGGAGCTGGAGGTCGCCCAGTTCTTTCAGCGGCTGGGCATCCCTATCTTGCAGGGCTATGGACTTACCGAAACCAGTCCGGTTATCGCTGGCAACCGGCTCGACGCGAATCGGCTGGGCTCGGTCGGACCCGCTCTCAAAGGTGTCGAGGTCAAAATCGATTTGAAGGACCCAGGTGATACGGAAGGCGAGATCCTCACGCGCGGACCGCACGTGATGCATGGCTATTACAAACGTCCCGAGCAGACTCAGGAGATTGTAGACAGTGGTGGCTGGCTGCATACAGGAGATATAGGGCACCTGGATGATGATGGGTTCCTTTTCATTACCGGGCGCATCAAAAATTTGATTGTGCTTGGCGGCGGGAAGAAAGTTTTTCCGGAGGAAGTCGAGGCGGCGCTTTCAGCGGGCGAGACCATTAAAGAAATATGCATCATCGGAAGCAAGTCCGCCGACGGATTCAAAGAAGGCACTGAAGAAGTGGCAGCTGTGGTGGTGCCCGCCGATGCTCTGGTTCATGAGCACAAGGGCAACGCCGATCTTGTCGAGCAGGCGGTAAAAAAAGAGATTGACCTGCTCAATCAAAATCTAGCGGCCTACAAACGTCCGACCCGGATATTCTTTCATGCCGATGAGCTGCCCAAGACGGCCACGCGCAAGGTGAAACGCAATCTCGTTGCCGAGTGGATGAAGGGAGCATGCCAGCAGGGACGTCAAGAATCCTGAGGCAATAATGCAAATGTCTATGAGCCATAAGGGACTTCTCGGGGTAAACTTGCCTTTGATTATTGTTTTGCCGTTCAAGAGCTTACCAAAGGATATTTTTAGATGATCGACAGACAGGTGGTCGATGACATGCTGGAGAAGGCCTTTGGCCTGATTCAGCAGGGCGATGCCGAGGCGGCAATCGTCGTGGGCAAACAGTTGCTGGATGTGCGCAATGCACGGGGCTTTGAAATTATCGCCCTGGCTTATGAGCAGCAGGGAAGGAGCGACGAGGCTATAGCCGTCTTGAAAGACGGTGTTGCAAAGGTCCCGGGCGCCTGGCCCCTCTGGGAGCTGCTCGGCAATATTTATTCGGATCTAGGCGAATTACCCTCTGCCCACGATGCATACCAGAAGGCGCAGTCCTGCCCGAAAGCGGACATGTCATCGATTAACTACAACTTTGCCATTCTCCTGAAGCGGGAAGGCAAGTTCAATGAAGCCATGTCCATGTGCGACAGCATAACCAGCGAAGATCTGCGCAACAAAGTGCGCGTGCTGCGCCTCTCGCTGATGAATGCTCTCGGCAAGCATGACGATGCCATTAATTTCGGCAACAGTATCATTGCGGAGATAATGGGACAGACGGACCTTCCCGATGAGGACATGCAGGATTTAGCTCGCGCTTATGCTGAGCTCGGGCGAGCCTGGTGGGAAGGAAAGTACGACCGCCAGACCGCCTGGGAAAACGCATGGAAGGCTCTGGAATGGGATCGCTCAGACAGCAGCGCCTTGTGGCTGGTGCGCGAGATCATCGGCAGAAAGTCTCCCCAGTCTGCCATGTTCAAACTGGTTGTCGAGGGGCAGTGGCATTTTGCTCTCGAGGCTGACAAGCCTCCGCCGGGCTTCATCACTACTTACGAGATTGTCGCCGAATCACCCGAGGATGCCCTCACCTTTGCGCAGGATCTCGAGCCTGTGGATGTGCGTCCCACCATGAAAATAGACAGCCACGAAGAGCTGGAGAAGTGTCCTGAGAACAACCAGGGCGTCTACTGGCGCAGCGCCTACGGTTTCTATTCACAACAGGGCTAGTTGGAAATGGCTGAAGTCACTTCGCCTAGCCGTGACAGCAATGCCGGTGAGGCGGAGCAGCTAGCAAGGTGCCTGCAATTTGCCCTTAGGCTGGTGCAGGTGAAACATGTCCGCCGTAAAGCAAGACCAGCTGCTAGTACCGCCAGAGAAAGGCGCTGATTGAGTAATAGCCGGGGTTCAAAGCCCTGAGGGGAAGGTTTCTGGTATAGGTCGCATTTCCGCCTGGAATGTTCAACAGCTGGTCGTTGCCACCTTCGAGTGTCACAACGCCAGGGCTCAGGTTCAGAACCTTCACTTGGGCCACACGCTCGGTGCCGTCGAGCCCGGTCACTTCTACCGTGACAAAGGCTCGGGCTCCACGCAAGACAGACATGAATGGTCCTTTAATCGAGACAACGGCAAGATTGGCATTGAAGGTGACAGTGCGCTGTTGCTCTTTTAGTTCCACAGCCACCCTTCCAGGCAGATTCGCCGGGGCAATATAACACAGCTGTCGCGGCGACTCAGCAACCATCAAACAGTTTTGCCCGTTCATCGTTATGGATGTGGACGTAAAATCACCATCAAACTTTCCCGTGCATTTCATCAGGCTGCCAGCCTGTCCTATAGGATCATAGGAATAGGAGCCATGCTGCATATCGTCACTGAGCGCAATTGGGCTGGTGGCGCAGGGAACAGCCGCTTCACCGACAATCTCTCCGCGCTTGTTTCTGAGGCACAATTTCAAGGACGTTGCATTGCCTGGCATGCGCGCGCTGAAATGCTCGAGGCAGGCACCGAACTTCTGATCGCCGACTTCCAACCAGTAGTTGTTCAGGCTCTTGCGGTTGATGCATATGGTACCGGATATAGTATCGTCGGCAACCATATCTGCTGGCAGGTACACCTGAACGTGCCCGTCACCGGTCTTGAAGGACACCTCATGCACCCCGTGCTGACATACATCCGTAACCTCCGGTGAGGACAACGCGGAAGAGGACAGAACCAGCACGCTGACTGCCGCCAGCCAAATTCTCAAGCAGGCAGTCAGCCATCGGGCGAGTTCTTGCAAAAGCAGCATGGCTTCCTCAAAACTGTGTTTGTCCAGACTACCAGTGATGCCCAGGACAGGTGTGGGTGTATACCGGCTGCTGAGGCATCATGACGTATCCGCGGTATGTGGCTACTCCCCAGATGACAACTCGGTTCGAGTTAACGGTATCCACAACCAGACCGCTGGCGGTTCCCACAGCTTCATCGTGCGGAGTCTGGTAGACATCGTCCTTCGACACAATCCCGTTAAGCACAGGCTCATCGGAGCGCACAGGCTCATCGTTAAGCCTCTGCTCATCGGAGGGCACATGCTCATCGAGAAGCCTATGCCCATCGGAGGGCACATGCTCATCGAGAAGCCTATACCCATCGAGAAGCGTATGCTCATCGGAGCGCACATGCCCATCGAGAAGCCTATGCTCCTGGGCGCACACAGGTGCCATACACCAACCACACAGCAAGAACGCACCGACTATCAAAGCTCCTGCGCCAGGCATCGACATTATATGGATCAACTCCTGCAATCGAAACGCTGTACGCATCGATCATTATCTCGATCGCTGCCGTGACATGTCAATCCGCACAAACTGTCCTGGACAGACAGCGGATCTTCCAGGTGTTCCCAAGATTCAGCCCAACATGAGTATGTAACTCAATGCGGTGCCAAAACTCCATTGCCCAAATCTGGCGCCCGATATGGTATTAGATCTGCGTGTTTGTGAAGACTTCAAAGCTTGCGCGAACAGCCGGACGGGACACAATTGTCCTGGCAACAGCGAAAACCATTCAACCATGTAGTCCCTGTCGTGTCTGAAACGATTGATGAGTGAGGCGAATCCATGATACTGAGACACTGTGGTAAATTCATAACCATTTCGGCAGCCATATGCCTGCTGATAGCAGGACCTCAGGCTTTTCAGCCGGTGTCTAGCGAGCAGTCCGTCAAAGCAACAGATAAGGTTGCCGAAGGCTTGAGAACTGCCACCTTCGAGACTCCCTCGGGCAAGATTAACATTAATTTCCCGGAAGACATGGCTGCCGGCGATACTCTCTCTGGCACAGTCATTGCCGAACCCGTCGGCAATACACCCGAGGAGATTGCTAAGGCAACCGACGAGTTAAACGGCTATGTGGTGGAGGTGAAGAAAGCTGAGGAAGCTCCGCCACGCGTAGCTGAACAGCCGGTGCCGCCAAAACCGCATGAGCACAAGGAGCCGAAGCATGCTTCGGCTCCACAGAAATACCCGAGGGTCTGCCCCGGGCATCCGTTCACGTGCATGCTGCCTGCCATGCCGCTGCCGCTGGATGTCATTCTGACCAGGAACGACAAGCCTGTCTGCAAGTGCCCGGTGGAATACCCGCACTCCCCGCCGGAAGGGCACGTTTGTTCGGACGGCGACTGCATGATACCTTCTGCCGGGCAGGCGGGGCACCCGGTCACAATCAACACGGCCTGCGACGGGCGCTCGGACAACTCCTCGGTGTGTGTCGGCGGCAAACCTTGTCAGATTCTGGCCGAGAGCCCAAGATCAATGGTTGCAAAAACACCCAAGAACATTGTGGGGAGCTCCGAGCTAAAGGTTCAGGAAGGAGACAAAGTGGCGACCGCTCCGTTTTGCTGCCTTGCCGTCAAGCTGCGCGCCTGCAAGAGTGTGCTCAAGAAAGGAGAGACTACCACCGTTACCGTGATGGTGTCAGGACTCGCTGACGTGAAAGGTCCTGTTCGCCTGCGCATCCTCAACAAGACTCCGCAAACCATTCAAATGGAGGGCGGGAACGATAAAACTATCACCATCGGCGGCTAGTAATTCTAGAGTCACTTTCAAAGGAGCACGCGGATTGTTATGAACCCCAGACTCGCACCCCTTGCTTTCGCCACAGCCTGCCTCATTTGCTGGCAGCAGTCCACCATGGGGCTGGCTCAAGAGACCGCCGCATCAAAGGCCGACTCCGCAGAGAAGCCCACCGAAAAGCCCTACACCACCCAGTTCTCGGTCACAGCAATTGAAAGCGGACCCTTCAGCATAAGCGCAATTGTGGAGCCTGCAGAAATGCAGAAGGCCCGGTTAGAGCCTGCCACTCACCCGGAGGAGCAGCCCGTCCCTGCTGTACAGAAGCAACTTGAGGATTTTTCCCGACGTCTTACCGAACAACTGGCCGACCAGCAGAAGAAACTGATCGAGGAGCTGACACAGCAACAGAAGATGCTGGCGGAGCAGTTGACTCGGGAATCAGAGGCTGCCATCAAGAAGATTACCGAAGAGCAGGCTGCCGAGTCCAAGCGCGTGATTGCCGCCCAGCAAGCGCAATCCAACAAGGTCATTGCCGCCCAGCAAGCGCAAGCCAACAGGGTCATTGCTGCTCAGCAGGCACAATCACAACGCATGCTTGACAACGCCAATCGCCTTGCCCGGGAGCAGTCCGCACAGAACGCGGCCCTCCAGCAACGGATTGCCCGCCTGCAGAACAGGCAGGACTATCTGTCCGGCGCATTCATGCAACTGCGGCAGGACCAGCTTCTCAACAATCTCGACCGCATGATGCTCACCGATCCCCTGTTGGCACGCACGCTAAATCCCTACGGGCGGCGCGACCTGCTCGGGTCGATCGGCGACCTCCTTGCAGCAATGTCTATGAGCGCTCAAGCCACAAACGGTTTTAGGAACCAGCAACAATCTCTCGATACGCTTGCCGCCCGGGTCAGCTCGATGCTTTCCGAGAAGCTATCTCAAGAGGCTGCCCGGAAGGTCCTCACAGCCCTCAACTCGGGCATGTCCCAACCTGCAGCCGGTATAGGGACAGACGAATTGCGCAGATTCGCTTCGCTCATCGACAAGCTGGACACGATGCTCAAGGCACAGACACCTGATTTTTCGCCCGACGACTATGAACGCCTGGCGCTCCTGGCCGAAAGCTCCACTGACAATGAGTCTCGGGCACAGTTACTGGAGATGTCCATGGAGTCCTGTGGCAGGATTGCCTCCGGCGCGTCAAGAAGCCCGCTAGAAAAGCAGCGCGCCAGGGCGTATGCGCTTCTGCTCAGGAGCCAGTTCGAGAAACTGCGCGACTCGGCCGGCAGCGCTATGCTCGCCCAAATTGACTTTGACATCGACAAGTGCACGCGCATAGGCAACGGCCGCGACATGTATGCCTGAGGCACGTTTCAAGTGGCAGCAGGACTGCCACTTGAAAATCGAGGTGTGAAAATTGGTTTTTGGGGCTGATTGTCCGAAGTCCAAATATTACTTGACAAGCTGGATTCCCGGGCTTATTATTAGCTCGCCTTAATATGCCTGTGAACCTGACATACCATGTGCTCGCCAGAGCACTGTGTAAGGTCGGCGTTGCCTGTGCTGCTTCTTCTCTGGAGACCCTGAATATGTATGGTTATGGACCCGGGACAGATTACTGGTCTATGCAGACCACACCCATAATTGGCACTTTGTTCTTGCGGGCCGGTGTGGTTGATAAAGAAGCTCTGGAAGAATCAGCACGTATGGCGCGCTGGCCGCAAAAAATCGGGCGCGTGCTTCTCATGTACGGCTATCTAAATGAGCGAGATCTGCGCTCCGGGCTCCTGGCTCAGTCGCTTATAGCCATGGGCATGCTCGATTTCGAAACTGCTGTTGAAGCTTTGCGTATGTCTTACAGACAGCTGTCCAGTCTGGAGAGCGCCCTGCTACAACTGGGCTTCCGGGTCGGCGACTGGACAGCAGATGAGGGGTTGACTCCACTGCGCTACATATCCCGTCAGAGCAAAACTTCGGTTCTTGCCGAGTCTTAAAGGCTATGGTTGTGCGTTCGGCACAGCCTTGTTTTCTTGCAGGGCTGTCATCAGGCGAGCTGCCTGACGGCTGCCGTGCTGATCGCCGCCGGCTTTGTAGAGCCTGGCTGATTCTTGGAAGTCAGCCAGGGCACCTTGTTTGTCACCGGCTCTGGCACGCTCGACGCCACGATTTTTGTAAGCCGTGGGGCAGTCCGCTTTGCAAGCGATGGCTTTGCCAAAGTCAGCAATTGCCTCCTGAGAACGTTCAATTGCACTATATTCCAGCCCGCGGTAGAGGTAGAAGTCCTGCTCCGCCGGCTCGAGTTCTATAGCCTTGCTGAAATCTTCAATTGCTTTCTCGTGTTGAGCCAATCTAGAATAAACAAGTGCCCGCCAGAAATAATAAGATGCATTCTGTTCTTTGCTCAGGCTGATGGCCTTGCTGTAGTCCGCCAGGGCCTTTTCTTTCTGTCCGATCTGTATATAAGCAGCTGCGCGCTTGCAATAGAGATCTCCGTCATCGCCGCGCAGGGCGATAGCTTTGCTGAAATCCTGGAGAGCGCCGTGGTATTCGCCGGACTGAAGGTAAGCTATGCCCCGATGCAGCCGCGATTCAAAGGAATCAGGTGCAAGGCAGATAGCTGAGCTGAAATCGTTGATAGCTTTTTGCCCCTGCCCAAGATCAAAATAGATGACACCCCGGTTGAAATAAGCTACGGCTTTGTCTGGACCTGTTTTAAGGTGGATCATGTTTGTGAAGTCGCCAAGTGCTTCGTTGTGCTTGCCCTGTTCTTTGTAAAAGCTGGCGCGCCAGTTCAAGAGCTTCGGATTGATGCGGACCGCCTGATTGAAATCTTTCAAGGCTGACTCGGCACTATCTACTTGCTTGTATTGCAGCGCTCGCGCCAGATATGCGTCATCATTGTCTGGATCCAATTTAATTGCCTGTCCGAGATCATCGATGGCTTTCTCGTGTTGTTCCAGCGAA
>JAHFBI010000033.1:0-9941 GCA_023250095.1 Candidatus Melainabacteria bacterium | reverse complement strand
AGCGCCTTTATAGATGCGCTGAAATCCTCCACAGCCTTTTGAAAATCACCCATGTAATGATGCGCTTTTCCCCGGTTGAGATAAACATCCTGTCTGGGCGGTGGTCCGAGGATAAGCGCCTGGTCGTAGTCTGCCACTGCCGCCTTGTAGTTGTGCAGTTCATAAAAAGCCAGACCTCGTTGCACATAAGCGTCGGAATTTTTGGGGTTAGCGGAAAGGGCATCGGTAAAATCGGCAATAGCACCCTTATAGTCCCCGCTCCTGTACTTGCGCGCACCTGACTTAAGCCATCGCGCTGCGCTCTTGCCTGAGGGAACCCGGGCGGCAGCCGTCCTGTCTGGCGTCTGGGCAACTGCCTCTGTCAGAAGGCTTTTGTCTGCCAGGCTCGTCAGACATAGCATGCTGCAAAACAAGCCAAGCTTTAGCAATCTGAGGGCAGGCATTTCTTGTCGCTGTCGCTTTCTTAGAAACATCATGTAATTGTCCTACATGAGAGAGCTTAATATGAGCCGAAATAGGCTATGGATTGTATAATTAAATGACTGACTAGTCAGTCATTTAATTATGCTCAAGGAAGCAGTGAGCAGCAGGTGGCGCCAGAGTCTTTTGTTCCCTAGGAAATCCATATTACATGAGCCTTGCCATAAGCAAATCGCCCGGGAAATCTCCGGGCAGACCCAAGGATCTTTCCTTGACCGAGCGCCGCCGCCAGGAGATTCTTGATGCGGCAGCTTTGGCGTTTGCCTCCGATGGCTACCAGAACACTGATTTGCAGGTCCTGGCCGACCGGCTGAAAGTAGCCAAAGGAACGTTGTATCGCTATTTTCCCAGCAAACGCGAGCTTTTTCTGGCTGCCGTCGATCGCGGCGTCAGGCTGTTGCACGATCAGGTCGAGGCGAGCGCCAAGGGCGTTTCTGAGCCGCTTGCTCGACTGGAGCTAGCCATGACAGCATACTTCAAGTTTTTTGATGATCATCCGGAGTTGATCGAGCTGTTCATTCAGGAACGGGCTGAATTCCGCGATCGCAAGACATCCACGTATTTCGAGCACAGTGACGCTAATGCCGGCCCCTGGATAGAGATGTTTGCCGGATTGATCCAGGACGGAGCAGTCCGCACCATGCCTGTTGAGCGGATAATGAACGCCCTGGGAAACCTGGTCTATGGTACCCTGTTCACTACTTATTTCCGCGGGAAGTCCGGCTCGCTGGAAGCGCAGACCAGAGATCTGCTCGATATCGTTCTCTTTGGTATTTTGAGCAACACTGAGCGGTCTAAGCTTCAGTTCGCCCCGGATCAGGAGTTTGCACCATGAGCATCGATTTCACTCCTGAAACCAGCAGCAGTCACGCCGATGGCGGCGAAGCCGGCGCAAACAAGGCGCCTGCGACAAGAGCGGGCGCAGGCGAGGTATCTGGCGGTCAGGCTCCTGTCCGGCAAACTCTTCTGTCCGGGACTGACCGAAGCCGCCGCCACAGTGGAGTTACCTTGAAGCTAGCCGGGCTTGTTGCTCTGTTGTTGAGCGCCTGTGCTGCAGCTTTTGCCGCCTTTCATTATCTGAGCGCGGCCAAGCCGGACAGCCTCAACAAGTCTTTGCCTGTGATGACTATCACAGCCGAGCCGGTTGCTTTCGAAGATATAGTGCGGCGCCTTTCGGTCAGCGGGTCGATTGCTGCCTGGGACCCTATTTCCATAGGTTCGGAAGTAAATGGGCTCCGCATTGAAAGCGTTCTTGCCGAGGAAGGTGACCATGTCAAAGCCGGGCAGGTGTTGTCTTGCCTCAACTCATCCGTGCTCAAAGCCCAGCTCGACCAGCAACGGGCTCAGTTGCTTGCCAGCCAGGCCAATCTTACCAAAGCCATCCAGCCCAATCGCATCGAGGATCTCAATTCCTTGAAGGCTATGGTGTCGCAGAGTAAGGCTGCTATTGCCCAGGAGGAGGCAAATTTGATGCGCGCCCGGTCGAACTTCGCCAATGCTCAAGAGAACGCTCGCCGTTATGCCGATCTGCGCAAGCAAGGTGCGGTCAGCCAGATGGAGACGGACAATGCCAGCACTGCCGCGCGGATTGCCCAGGCGGAAGTGACTAATGCCGAGAAGCACGTAGAGGCGGCACGGTATTCGGAGCGCCAGTCGGAAGAGCACCTTTCGATGGCTCTTAGCGGTGGCAGGGTGGAGGATATTCTTGCCGCGCGCGCCACTGTCGCTGAAACCAAAGCTCGCGTCAGCCAGCTGGAGGCACAGGTCGCGCAGACCGTGATACGTGCTCCTGCCGACGGGTTGATTGTCAAACGTGATGCGCACATCGGTGAAATCACGGCTGTTGGCAAACAGTTATTCATGATGGTACGCGAGGACCGCCTGGAACTACGCGCTCAGGTGCCAGAGTGCGACCTGACCAGAATCAAGCCGGGGCAATCGGTTTCTATGACTGCCGGCAATGAGGGTGGTGGGGCAATTGTGGGCAGCGTGCGCGAGATCAGCCCCCTTGTCGATCAGTCCACCCGCCTGGGCGTCGTGCGCATTGACGTTCCTCATTCTCCCCGAATTCTGCCTGGCATGTTCTACCATGCCGATATCGATGTGGGAAATGCCAGGGCTCTGACAGTGCCGTCGAAGGCGGTGCTCACCGCCGAAGATCGTTCTTTTGTTTTTGTGCTGGCCGGCGACAGAGCTCAGAGCAGATCCGTGAAAACTGGCGAGCGTATAGGCGATCGGGTGGAGATCGTCTCCGGTCTGCAGGCTGGTGACAGAGTAATCGTTTCGGGAGCCGGCTTTCTCAGAGATGATGATCTCGTGAAAGTGGTGCGCTGATGAACTGGAATCTCTCTTCCTGGTCCATCTGGCATCCTGTTCCAACCATCGTTCTTTTCCTTTTGTTGACGGTGGCTGGAGCTTTCGCATTCTCTTCTCTGGGTATTGACGAAAACCCCAACATCGATCTGCCCATCGTCTCAGTTGTAGTAACAGAAATGGGAGCGGCACCATCTGAGCTCGAGACTCAAGTTACGCGCAAGATTGAGGACGCCATTGCAGGTGTCGGCAATATCAAGCACATCGTTTCGACCATAAGTGATGGCGCCTCCCAGACAAGTATCGAGTTCGAGATCGGTACAAACACAGACCGTGCGGTCAATGATGTGCGCGATGCCATTTCCAAGATACGGCAGCAGCTGCCGCAGGGGATCGATGAGCCGATCGTGCAAAGGCTGGATTTCGTCGGCGGACCGTTTGTCACTTATTCCGTGTCCTCAAAAACGCGTGACGTAGGGGAGTTGAGCTGGATAGTCGACAACGATATTGAGAAGGAATTGCTTGCCGTGCCTGGTGTCGGGCAGGTGCAGCGCTCGGGCGGTGTCGACCGCGAGATTAGAATCGATCTCGACCCGCGGCGCCTTGATGCAGTTGGTGTTTCGGCCGATCAGGTAAACGCCCAGGTGCGCGGGCTCAATGTCGATCTGCCCGGCGGGCGCAGTACTCTGGGCTCAGGCGAACAGTCCATCCGCACTCTTGGAAGTGCTCTTTCCATCGAGCAGCTGGCCAGAATGCAAATCGTGCTGCCCAATGGACGTTCTGCCAGGCTGGATACGCTGGGCAAAATCTCCGACGGGACATCCGAAATGCGCCAGATGTCCCTGCTCAACAGGCAGCCGGTCGTGGCATTTTCTATTGTGCGCAGCACGGGCAGCAATCTGGTGGATGTTGAGACGGGCGTGGACGCCAAACTAAAAGAGTTGAAGCGTACCCTTCCTTCCGGCATCGAAATAAAAAAAATACGCACAAACGGCAATTACATACGCGAGTCTTACACGGCTTCACTGGAATCTCTTTTTTATGGCGCTCTTCTCTCGATTGGCGTTATCTGGCTGTTCTTGAGAGACTGGCGGGCTACCTTGATTTCCAGCCTGGCCATTCCTCTTTCTGTCATCCCGACTTTTGCCGTCATGAAGTGGGCCGGCTTCACTCTCAATAATATGTCCTTGCTTGGGCTGGCGTTGGTCATCGGTATTCTGGTCGATGATGCCATCGTGGAAATCGAGAACATCGTCCGCCATATCAATCTCGGCAAGAAACCATTTTATGCCGCGATCGACGCGGCCGACGAGATTGCTCTTGCCGTTGTCGCCACGACCATGACCGTGATTGTCGTTTTTGTGCCTGTGGCTTTCATGGGCGGAATTCCCGGACAGTTTTTCAAACAGTTCGGGCTGACCGTGGCAGTGGCGGTGCTGTTTTCGCTGTTGGTGGCGCGCATGCTGACGCCGATGATGGCTGCCTACCTGATGAAGGAGCCGGAGGACAAAGGTTCCGGCAAGATGCTTGCTGCCATTTATGAACAGATGCTCCAGTGGGCTCTTTCTCACCGCATTATCTCTGTTATCGTCGCTCTCGGGCTGTTTATTTTCAGCGTGGCTCTATTCCGCACGATGCCGACATCTCTTGTGGCCAATGTCGATCGTGGCGAGACTGTGCTCACGGTGGAGTTACCGCCGGGATCGACTCTGGGAGATACGCGGCGGATAATCGAGGGGCTGACGGAAAGATTCTTGAAGCGCTCCGAGGTGGTCAGCGTCTTTGCTACAGTCGGAACGCCGACGACAGCACGCCGTACTTCTGCCGGCACTCAGGGTGAGGTCAACAAGGGCAATCTCTATATCCAGCTGAAGCCTAGAGGGCAGCGCAAACTCAGCCAGCAGCAGTTCGAAGATTCAGTGCGCTTGCAGTTGACTGAAATCCCCGGGGCCAGGCTTGGTTTCTTCCGTTCGATGGGCATGGGCGGGAAACCCCTGCGCATTGCTCTTACTGGCAATGATTCGCTGGCTCTCAACCGTAGTGCTAATGCCCTTCTCAACGAAGTAAGATCCGTGAGCGGGCTTTATGACATTACATCAAGCGCTTGCCTCATGCGCCCGGAGGTGCTGGTAAAGCCGGATTTTGCCCGGGCAGCCGAGCAAGGCGTCTCAGTGCAAGCTATCGCCAGAACAGCTCTTATCGCGACACTCGGGGATGTGGAAGCCAATCTGGCGAGGTTCAATCTGGCTGACCGCCAGATAAACATTCGTGTGCAACTCGATCCCTCATACCGGACTGACCTGAAAACTATTGGCAATCTTCAAGTGTCGGGCGGGGGAGGGAAGATGGTGCCGCTCAAGAGCATTGCCGATATCGACTTCGGCAGCGGTCCTTCCCAGATCGACCGCTATGATCGTGCGCGGCAGATCACCATCGATGCAGGACTGGAATCGAACATGACGCTCGGGCAGGCGTTGAGCGCCATCCATAAACTGCCTGCATATCGCAATCTTCCTGCCGATGTCAAAGAACAGCCGCTCGGGGATGCCGAAATTCAGAAGGATGTTTTCAACGGCTTCGGCTCAGCGATAGGCTATGCGATTTTGCTCATCTACGCCGTGCTTGTCCTTTTGTTCGGCGGCTTCCTGCACCCGTTCACAATCATGATGTCGTTGCCGCTTTCCTTGTGCGGAGCGCTCCTTGGTCTCGTTTTCTTTGGTCAGTCGCTTGGGCTGTACGCTTTGATTGGCATCGTCATGCTCATGGGGCTGGTGACCAAGAACGCCATCTTGCTTGTCGAATATTGTTTGATGTCCATGAAGAAAGGCATGCCCCGCCGGGAGGCAATAATGGCTGCTGGAGCAACGCGCATGCGACCGATTCTCATGACCACGATTGCCATGATTGCCGGCATGCTGCCGATCGCGCTCGGTTTCGGTGCCGGCTCGGAAGTACGTTCGCCCATGGCCATTGCCGTAGTAGGCGGGCTGGTCACCTCGACTTTGCTTACTCTCATCATCGTTCCTGTCGTCTTCACATATGTCGACGACTTCCAGAACTGGCTTCTCTCGCTTCTGCCCTCCCGCAAAGAGCACGAGTCGCACGACGTTCCGGTCGCGCCAGTCTAGCGCGTGCCTCAGACTGCCAACTCGGCTTCCTTGCAGTTCTCCTCCCTGCTCCATCTTTCGTTCTTGCTTCCGCTCTCGTTTGCGCTTCTGCTCGGCCCTATTTGTTCCTCTTCCCTCTCTTCTATCCGGACTGGCAGGTGGTTTTGTGATTGTCATTATCATGGGGGTCGCCGGCTCTGGAAAGACGACCATCGGAGAGCTTCTATCTTCCAGGCTCGGTTATTCGTTTGCTGATGCGGACGACTTCCACAGTGAGGCAAACAAGCAGAAGATGTCGTGCGGCATGGCTCTTACGGATAAGGATCGTGATCCCTGGCTTGCCGCCTTGCGCACTCAGATCGAAGCCTGGCTTGCTGCCCACCAGGGTGGCGTGTTGTGCTGCTCAGCTCTAAAAGCCAGTTATCGCCTGTTGCTTGGCGGCGCAGACCGGCGAATTAGATTCGTTTACCTCAGGGGCGATGAATCTTTGATCCGCCGGCGGCTTGCTGGGCGCACTCACCATTTTGTCAATGAGCAGTTGCTTCCCAGCCAGCTTGCCGCCCTGGAAGAGCCATCGGAGACTGAGGCAATTGTTGTCGATGCCTCCTGGCACCCGGAGCAGATAGTTCTGGAAATCGAGAGGCGTCTCAGGCAGTAGCTGGCTCCTGGATTCTGTTGAGTCCTTGACACATACAAAACGGCTGGAATTTTATAAGATTGAAACAAACGAGCAGTATCTCCAATTCTCAAGTAGTAAATCGTGGCTGATCTGGAGCTGACAATCCCCTGCCGGACGGCGCTCAATACCACGGGGCTCGTAGTGATGTGGGCGTTATGGCCGGTCTGGGCGCTTCTGGCACCTCTGTGCATAGTGGCGACAGTGATTGCCGTTGCCATATCTCCAATCATATTTCCGCCTTCATTGACTCTGACTCTCATTTGCCTCTCGGCGAGTATTCTGGCTCTGGGTATTCTTTTGACTGGCCTATGTGAGGACGACCTCATTTATGTATCGAAAGATGGTCTCTCCTTTCCAGTCTCTTTTTTGCCACGCTTAAGATTTAGGCGCCACCGCCTTTGGAGCGATCTTGTCGAGGCCGATTTACGGCAGGGACCGGGAACGCCGCCGGGCAGTGAAAGTTCAGCGGCGTTGAAATTGCTTTTTAAATCAGGCGGTGCGCTTTCTTTGCCGGTCGGCGCATTCTCGCGCTCAGACCTGGAACAGTTGTTTCTGGGGATCGAGATGTGGGGCCGAGATTGCACACGCTCAACCAATTGTATTGAATACCAGAGGCAGCTGCAAAACGAAAACAAGGGTATCGAAAAGCTGAGCTACACGCAATTGTGGGAAGAAGAGCTGAGTCGGCGCTATACGAATACGCTGTTCGTGCCGCTTGAGCCAGGCAGTCTCTTGCGGTCCGGTCAATTGAAGATTCTCCGGCAGCTGTCTTTCGGTGGGCTTTCGGCTATTTATTTGGCGCGCTGGCGCGAGAAGGATTCCGTCGTGCTCAAGGAGGCAGTGGTGCCAGCTTTTGCCAGCGCGCAGGCGAGGCGCAAAGCCGAGGAGCATTTCTTGAGGGAGGCTGAGTTTCTTACCAGGCTCAAGCATGAGCGCATTGCCGCAGTGCTGGATCATTTTGTGGAGGACGGGCGAAACTATTTGATGCTGGAGTACATTAGTGGGCAAGATTTGCGCCAGTACATAGGGCAAAACGGCCCGCAATCAGAAGAGCGGGTGTTAATCTGGGGCAAAGAAATTGCCGATATCCTTCAGTATCTGCATGAGCAGATTCCTCCTATAATTCACCGCGATCTGACGCCGGACAATTTGATGTTGGGCAGGGATGGCACTATATCGTTGATTGATTTCGGCGCGGCTAATGAACTGCTTTCTCAGTCAACCGGTACGCTTGTCGGCAAACAAGCATACATGGCACCGGAGCAATTGCGCGGCAAGGCGACCAGGCAAAGCGATCTCTATGGTCTTGGAGCTACTTTGTATTTCTTGTTGACCGCGTGCGACCCGGTGCCGCTTTCAGTATCGCATCCCAGGCATGTGATGGCTGATATTTCACCCGAGCTTGACGACCTTGTTGCTTTGCTTACTTCTTTCGCTGAGTCCGATAGAGCCGACTCCGCCAAGTCCGTTGCCTCCACTTTCGAAGAGATAAGCAGACGGCGCGAGAGTCAGTCCTGTGCAGGTGTCCCAGGAGCCGCCAGCGATGGCAAGGAAACGGAAACAGGGAGCGCCGGAGAAGACGGCGGGGACAGGGGAGAAGGGGTACCGAGGAGGGTCTAGCCTAATGACTTGTCTTGTGCGCAGGCAAGAAAATGATGTTAGTGCACCTGTTGCTCGACGGGGCGGACCGCTCGCGCCGGACAAAGCCCTGAGAGAAACCGGAGGCAGCGTCGTTCCGTGAGCCAGATACCGACTAGATCAGGGCAGGATGCAGGGAGGCAAGTCGCCGGCGGATCTGCTTGCGAGATTGCTTACCGCCCTTATGCCGGGGCGCAACGGTGGCTGTCCGATCGATTCCGACAGACCAGCCACCTGAAAACAGTTTTTACGATGGTTGCGCTCGTTTTTTTCGTCTGCGGTGTGGGGGCTCTTGTGTATGTGTTTGCCTCTGCGATCTGGTCAGCTCTTGGCGCTCAGGCGATCAGTGCCGCTGAATATGCAGCTCGCAAGGCGGCCAATGAGTTCATCATTGCTTGCTTCTCCTTGCTGGGCACCGGCGCGCTGGGGCTTGCTGCTGTCGGCTACCTGAGTCAACCGACACATTTGCGCATCAGTGGCAAGGGAGTCGAATTCTTGTGTCGGCGGGGACCGTTTTCTTTCAGAGGAGCTGCAATCTCCTGGGAGAAGGTCTCGGCGGTAACTTTGCAGCGCCGTCTCGGCGAGGCGTCATCGCTGGAGAACTATCTCTGTTTCAAGGAAGGAAGCAAGGACAGGGTGAAAGTCAAGCTGGCTGCCATCGGTTCTATGGATGAGAAGTCCGCTCTGTCCAGATGTATTGAAACCTGGGCACCGGAGGCTGTGATAGACGCCGGCGTTCTGGAGTCGCTTTTGCCACCAGTTGATCATGCCTATACGGAGTTGTGGTTACAAGCGTTCTCCGCTCCGCCAAGGCACGAGAGCCTGAGACCTCTCATGGAGGGATCGGTTCTTGCGCAAGGCAAGTATCTGGTCGAGGGACGTCTGGGCGTGGGAGGGCAAGGCACCGCCTATCTGGCAAAAAGCCTGCAGTCGGGATCTCAGCTGGTAGTACTCAAGGAATTCATTTTTCCCGTATACGTGGATATTGATGTCCGGCGCCAGGCGCTTAGGTCCTTTGAGAACGAAGCGAGGATTCTACAACAACTGGATCATCGGCAAGTGGTGTCATTGCTGGAATTTTTTGTCGAAGATCAAAGAGGTTATCTCGTCCTGGAGTATATCCAGGGAGTTACTCTCAAGGGGAAGGTGGACGAACATGGACCTCTTTCTGAGTCGAGCGTGAAGACTCTTGCTCTGCAGATGTGTAGTATCCTGGGATATCTCCATGGCCTGACACCGGCAGTGCTGCATCGTGATTTCACGCCAGACAACCTCATTTTGAGCACTGATGGAAGCCTCAAACTGGTTGACTTCAATGTCGCTTTGCAGACGGATTCTAAAGCCGCGACTAGCGTGGTCGGCAAACACAGCTATCTACCACCCGAGCAGTTTCGCGGGTTGCCAACGCCGCAGAGCGATATTTACGCCATGGGAGGCTCGTTGTTCTTTCTGCTGACAGGACAGGATCCTGAACCAATCTGCGCCAACCACCCGAGCTTTCTCAAAGAGGCTATCTCCGAGCGCATGAATGCCATTGTAGCCAGAGCAACGGCAGTCGATCTCTCTTCCCGCTACAAGAGCGCTCGCGAACTGGAAGCGGATTTAAGAGAGCTGGCGGAAGACGGCTGACTGTAAGACTTGCCCTGGAGCCTTGCTTCCCTGCGCCAGCTCAGCTGTGCCCAGCCTCTGTCCATCGTGTCCCATTCCATCCCCTGCCATCTTCG
>JAHFBI010000032.1 GCA_023250095.1 Candidatus Melainabacteria bacterium | reverse complement strand
CATGAGAAGTGTCGGTCAGGAATTGCGCGGGGCGTTGCAGGAGCAGGATGGTCCGCCCAGGCACGGTCCAACTACCAGGCAAGGCGGCGGCGGCGATGCACAGGATGATCAAGGGGAGCGCAGACCGCCGACGAACCGGCGCCCGGTACGCCGTTAGCCGTCCTTCGTCGAACTCAGACCCCGATGAGCCGGCTGCTAGGGACTCCTGCGAAGAAGAGATTATCCTGGTAAAACTGGTATAGCCGAAGAAACTAGAGGTCAACTCCTTGCCGGCGCTACGGTCTTGTATCTGGGAACCTGGCGATGCTTCATCCAGCAGTTTTTCGAGCAATGGTTATGTCAGCTAGTCTGGCGGTCATGTTGCCTGCGATCTGGGCAAATCCTGTTGCTAGCCTTCCCGATGCTCCTCTTTTGCTGGGGAAGATACGCCATTGTGACCATCTGGAGCCAGTGCCACCGGAGGCTCGATCCGGGGTTTATGAGCAGGGAATGAGCCAGTACAGGCAAATCCCTGGCAATATCTGGTTCCGAATACCTTACTGGCTGGCCGGCCCCTGGTCCAATAAAGAGGGCACAGAGACTTTGACATATGACAAGGATCTTCGCAGGCATCAGCAATCAGCCAGTGTATCGGATTGGAAAGTAGACTCGACTTCTCATCTCTGGGGATGTCAGACAGACAACACCGGTCAGGTCTGGCACTTTGCCGGCGTACCGTACACGAGCTCAACTCACCTGCTTGTGCGCGGGCAGACATCTTATTCGACAGTTTATGAATTGACGCCGGTGGCATCGGCTAATAACCAGTTTGTGGTCAGATATCGCTGTCACGTCGTTGTTGTCGACGATTGCAAAAAAACCGTGCTGCGCACTTATGGCTGCGAAGAAATTCAGTCCATCAACTTGATTGATGGAAGACTCTTGACCGAATCAGACATGGCTCTATACGACGAAACTGGCAGAAAGTACAGGGAGCATAAGGTGGTGCGTTTTCTTGAGCGAGATGGTGCCTTTGCTCCAAAAGACAGATCTTCTGCTGGACAGGATTTGGCAATGCTTTTCGGGCAATATCTTATCTCTCAGGGACTTAGCAATCTGCAGCCCGACGAGATGGCTGCCGACACAGCAAAGAAGCAGGCGAATTCGTCGCTGGAGGCAGGGAGGATAGAAGAAGCTGAATCGCAATTGTGCGCAGCAAGGGATCTTTACGCACGGTGCAAGACAAATAACGTTTTCGAGCGATCGAATGAAGTGTTTGACCAGTTGATTGATGTGCAATTCAAGCTGAAAAAGCCGGCGGAGGCTGCAGCTTCTGCCATGGTGCAAGGACAGCTCTGGGATGATCGCTATGCCTCCGATAATGAGGAGTGTGTATCAAAGAAAGTAAAGATCGCCCAACGTTTTGTCGGGCACGAGCAATATATTTTGCCTTTCCTGAAACAGCTCCAGGTGGTTCTGGGAAAACTTGGCTCAGTCCATGACGAGGACCTCTGCCAGGTCAGCGCCATGCTATCTGCTGCAAGATTGCCGAAAGACAGAAGAGAGCCCCACTAAGATTCTCCTTACCGCCTTTCCTCGTCTTCTTCTCACGAATTTAGCCTGACTGCATCGCCGAGCTGAATCAATCCGGTTGAAAGAATCGAGGCGTACACGCCAACATTTTTGTTGTTGTTGTCGACGGCGGTAGTGAAAATATTGGCGTCAGCAGGGAGTCCTGGTTGCGCGTGTGTTGTCATGATGCAACGTGCGCAGTGGTCGGTGATGGACAGGCATACATTTTCGCCAATGTGCAAGGTACTGCCCAGCCAGCTGTCTTCCACAAATGTGGGGGTTTCATCGCTCAGCTCGATGAGCAGGTTAGGCCGGAAACGCCTGGGATCAAAAATGCCTGCCGGGTAATACTGGCTCAAAGACTTGAGAGTAGATGTCGTGATCAGATGAACCAGGGCGTCGTCAAAAAAACCTGGCTTGTCGCCGTTGCTCCAGGTCGATATTTCCGCAAGAGTCACACTTCTTCCCAGGCTATCTGAAAGTTTAGTGTCAACATGCGGATCGTCGCTTGCCGTATGCTCGCCGCCAGGCATCGTGATGGCGACTTGACACTTGCCATTGCTGCCTATCAATGTGTCTGAGTCTTTCAGTCTGGCCTGATAAGTGAAAAGTTCCGGAAACTGCTTTGCTCTTATTGCTTTGTCTGTCGCGTGGTCAATCAAGGCGAACTGGCGGTCGCCAAAGAGACCGTGTTCGGTAACGACAGCGCCAGCCAGAGACTCGCCGAGCATTGATTTCAGGGGGTATCTCCAGATTGCTTTGATAATCCCGGAAGGCTGCATGCTCAAAATACCAGAGAATCCTTGAGTTGCCTTCCCGTGCGGGCCAGACGGGAGTGTCGTTCAGTCGCCAGAAGCTCCTTTATGGCAATCGAGCCGGCGTTTGTGTCCTCGATGAAGCTCTTAGCGAAGGAGCCGCTTTTTATCTCGGCAAGGAGACTTTCCAGATGTTTGTGAGAAGACTGATTGACAATGCGTGGTCCGGCGACGGCCGAGCCATACTTGGCTGTATTGGAAATGGCCGAGCGCATGCCGTCAATTCCCGAAGAGAAGAGCAAATCGGCAATAAGTTTTACTTCTTTCAAACAGGATATATATGCCAGCTCCGGTTGATAACCGTTTTCGACCAGCGTTTCAAAGCTGGCTTTGATCAGCTCCGGGATGCCGCCGCAAAGGACAGCTTGTTCGCAAAAGAGATCTGTGACCGTCTCTTCCTCGAAAGTTGTGGCGATGGCTCCGGCGCGAGTGGAGCCGATACCGCGGGCATAAGCCAGGCACCGTGGCCAGCCCAGGCCGGAGGCGTCTTGTTGGACAGCTAGGAGCGCAGGCAGTCCTTTACCCTCTACGTACAGGCTTCTGAGCTGGCGTCCTGGTCCTGTAGGGGCTACAAGCAATATGTCGGCGTCGTCTGGCAGGCGCAGAGTTCGGTGGCGCACGACGAAGCCGTGGGCAAAAACAAAAACAGTGTGTGATTTGAGATAGGGCTCGATCGAGCTTTCGTACACGGCGGACATGGCTTCGTCCGGTAGCATCAGGGCGAGCACAGGGCAGTTGTCCACGACTTCGCCTATGTTATGCGGAGCAAAGCCGTCGAGCATGGCTTGCGTGCGTGCGGGGCTGTCCTGCCGGGCGCCAACCCAGACAGTCAGTCCGCTTTCTCGCAGATTTAATGCATGAGCCCTTCCCTGATTGCCATAGCCGATGAGCCCTATTGGCAACTCCAAAAGCGGGTCCAGGCTTGCGTCTTTGTCGTAATAAAACTTGGACATGTTCTTTTTCTGCCGGCAAAAGTGAGTTCTTTGCAAATGGACCGGAGCCAACAGAATAGGCATTTTTGCGGGATTTTTGAAGCCCGGTTAAAGCTTTGTTAGCAAATATTGTGTTGTCGAGGGATGGCGACTATTCTTGATTAGTCGTGCCTAATCTGGAAGCGATGGTCTGACGGTGTCAACGAGGTAAATAAATGCTGGTTTCGGCAGTTGCAGTTGAAGTCCGCCCGTCCTGCGCTACGCTTGCCATTGCCGGCAGTGGCGAGAGGTCCTGGGCGACGGCGGCCTATCTTTCCGCCTGCGGGCACAGCGTTAGTCTTCTCAATGGCGGGCAGCAACGCTCCGGATTTTGCGAGGTTTTCAAGAGTGCTTACAATCCGGCACATAGCAGCGGCAAGGTGCAATTGGCACTGATAACAGGTGATGCTGGCAAGGCTGTCAAGGGAAGTGATGCTGTGCTAGTTTGCGCCCCGGCTACAGAGTATGGCTCTGTTCTGTCTGGGCTGGCGCCTGTTCTCAACAGTGGGCAGACTATCTTTCTGGTTGATGCATCGCTCGGGGCTGCGCTGGAAGCCTCGCATATTCTTTCTTCTCGGCGCAATGACCTGTCAGTCAACATAATTGAGATGGGGGCATTGTTCGAAAGTTTCGAGGGCGTCAGGGACACCGTCCGTATTAAAGGGGTCAGAGAGAGAGTGACTATTTGCGGGCGCTCGCTTAATGAGACCCGGATTGGTCTTTCGGTCGGTGGCAATATTTGGGGCGGACTCGTGCCGGCCTCCAATGTGCTGGAGCGTGGTTTTGCTGATGTGGAGAAGCTTTTGCGCGCGGCTGTTCGCCTGTTCGTCATAATGGGAGTGACTCCTGCTCATGTCGGATATGCCAGCGATGCTCTCACTCCGGCAGTCAAGGCGATTATCAACGGGCTCGAGCTGGAAATTCAAAGTCTGGCGAGAATTTACAATGTGGCAGCCGCTCCTTTGTGCCCGATCGAATTTTCTTTTTCGGGCTTTCTCGACGATCTCAAAGCCGAGCTGGGTCTTGAAATCAAAGAAACAGTCGTCTTGCTCTCGGCCCTCGGGCGGCTTGCTTATGCTCCGACAGTGCTCATAGACGCCATTATTGAGATGGCGTCGGCCGTCCTCCAGCAGGATTTGCGGAAGGAAGGGCGCCAGCTGGCCGACCTCGGTCTCATCGGTATGGACATACGGGAAGTCGTGGAGCTGGTTAATTCCTGAAGCATGAAAGCGCGCAGACACGGAAGGGGAGTCTCTATGAGTGTCTGCCGCCTGTCGGCAATCCTCCTGGAAACACTCGTGCTGTTCTTCTTGGGTTGTCCTGCCCTAGCCGATGCCGGACTTCCCATGTTGATAGTTGTCTGGCCGACGGCCTGGTTGCTTTTGTTCATGATCATTCCGGTGGAGGCGGTTCTATTCTGGCTCTTGGTTAGAACCAGCCCGGAAACGAGCTTTAAAGTGTCGACCAGAGCCAACGTGGCATCGACTATTGTCGGGATTCCAGTGACATGGATTGGGCTTGTGGTATTGGAGATGGTGTGCGGTGGCGGTCGGGTTTATGGACTTGAGACAAATTTTACACGTATCCTGGCTGTGACTTTGCAGAGCCCGTGGCTTGTTCCATACCCCGACGATGTTGAATGGATGAAACTGGCTGCTGCCGCAGTACTTTGCGTTCCTTTCTTTTTCATGTCTGTGGCGGTGGAATATTCTTGCGGCAAACGTTATGTCGCAGCCGAAAAGCACGCGCTTGTATTGCGCTGGTCCTGGATAGGCAATGGTATTACATACGGTATTATTATCGCCTGGCTGCTGTCTGACCTCTCTGATGTTATGAAAGCACACTCTGATGAGAAGTTCGGAGTCGTAAATTTAGCCGGAAAGTTCTTCCGTCAGCCACAGAGTAGCATGGCAGTCGGTTCTTTCTCTGACGGGCTGGCACCGGTCCGCTCCGGCAAAAAGTGGGGCTACACTGACGAGTCGGGCAAGTATGTAATTGTGACGCAGTTTGATGAAGCCGAGCCTTTTGTCGAAGGTATGGCCCAGGTGACTCTGGCCGGGAAACACACGTTCATCGACAGGAAAGGGCATCAACTTGTTCTATCTGAGCCGGTTGCCGCGACCGGTCCGTTTTCTGAGGCGGTGGCTCGTGTCTCAGTGGACGGTAAGTATGGTTTTGTTGACAAGACAGGTAAGCTGGTTATCAAACCGCAATTTGAAGAAGCAGGATCTTTTAGCGAAGGGCTTTGCCCGGTAAAGACAGGCGGAAAGTGGGGTTACATCGATCATGAGGGGAAGCTGGCGATCGAGCCGCAATATGAATGTGCCAGGCAATTTTCGGAAGAACTGGCTGCTGTAAAGGATAGAAGAGACCTCTGGTTGTATGTGGATAAGCAAGGGCAAGTCGTGATTACCTTGCCTGAGTTGGGTCAAGGTGGGGATTTCAGCGAAGGGCTGGCTGAGGTCACCGGATCTTTTGGTAGGCCAACAGGGTATATCGACAAGCAAGGAAAGATGTGCATCAAGGGGAATCTGGATCGTGTCCAGCCGTTTTCGGAGGGGCTGGCGCTGGTCGCCGTCGGCGCCAAGCGCGACGACAGGTCTCACCCTGACGAGATAACGGATTATCGCACGAGCAAATACGGATTTATAGATCGAAACGGGTCTTTTGTGATTGCGCCTAACTTTGACTGGGCTAGATCCTTCAGTCAGGGAAGGGCGGCTGTGCAAGTAGAAGAACACTGGGGGTTCATAGACAAGCAGGGCAAGATGGTCATCAAACCGGAATTCTCCTGGGCCGAAGGATTTTCGGGCGGAGATGCGGTAGTAGGTAAACGTTGGGCTGCCGATCAGCGCTAGGTGCTTGTTTCTGTTTCGGGCAGACAGGCAATGTTTTACTTCTTTTGCATCCAGGCAAGTACAAGAGGCGCAGGGGGGGCATCGGCTCAGTTTCAGCTTGCCAGAGGGGACAGCTCGGTGGCGTTGTGACTATCTGGGGTCCAGGAAGGCAAGCGCTGTCTGGGCAAGGATGGCCGCGCCGACAGGCAGCGCAGCTTCGTCAATATCGAAAGTCGGGGTGTGCAGATCGCGGGGACTTTCTTCGATGCACGCACCCAGGACCAGGTAGCAGGACGGCACGTGGGCTGTGAAATGACTGAAGTCGTCTGCCCCTAACTGAGGGTCGATGTTGACTACATTTTCGGTGCCGAGAAGCTGGCGACCTACCGAGGACACCAGAGCGCAGATAGCTTCATCGTTGTAGAGAGCCGGGGTGTCGTGAACATAGTCCAGTTCAAAGCTGCCGCCAAACACGGAGGCGATGGAGCAGATGTTGTTTATTTCTTGCAAAGCCATATCATGCACGCTCTGGTCGAAGTATCTGAGGGTGCCTGTGAGTTCTACTTCTGCCGCCACTACGTTCGGTCGGTATGTAGCGCTTTTGATGCCGCCAATTGTGAGCACAGCTGGTTGAAGAGGGGACTTCCGCCTGGAGATGACTGTCTGCAAGGACTGCACTATCTGTGAAGCCAGGATTATCGCGTCGATACCCTGCTCGGGCTGGGCGCCATGACAGCTTCTTCCTCTGACGGTTATGTTGAAGGAGTCGCAGGCGGCCAGCAGGGCTCCTTGGCGAACGGCTATCTTGCCTGCCGGCAGTTTGGGATCTACGTGCAGACCGATGAGTGCATCAACGTTCTCAATTGCTCCTTCTTCCAGCATCAAGACGGCACCGGATTTGCCTTCTTCGTTTATCGTCTCTTCGGCTGGCTGGAAGAGGAAGCGGATTCGCCCCCCGATTGCCCCTTCCTCGAAAAGGGACGCAAGAAGCCTGGCGGCACCGAGGGCGCAGGAAGTGTGGACATCGTGCCCGCAGGCGTGCATGACTCCTTTGGTTTGAGATCTATAGACGCCGTTATCTGCCTCTTGAATCGGCAAGGCATCCATGTCCGCTCTTATGGCTATTGTTCTGCCCTCACCGCGCTGCGCAACAACGCCTTCGCCGCCTATGTTTTGTGAGACTTCATAGCCGAGTTCTTTCATTGCGGCGGCAACCATCAATGCAGTTTCGCGCTCCTGAAAACTCAGCTCTGGTCGGGCATGAATAGCCCGGCGCACAGCTGAGAGATCGGCGTGAATAGCCCGCGCGCGCTCGAGCATGTCCGGCGCTTTAGAAAGCGTCTTAGCCATGGTCCTTGCCACCTCCTTGATCAATTCGGTCACATATTAGCACCGAGGGCGCGCTTCAGTGGATTTTGAATAAATGCTCTGGTATCAGATGCACCGATGGCACCGACGAGGCACTTCCCCGAACCTGCACAAAGTCTTGTTGTTAGTGTATGAGTTAACTATGATAAAACATAGTAGATCATCTTAAAAAGGAATGGCTTGATTCCGCAAGAGGAACAAGCCATTCCGGAAGGCGGATGCCGTTGTGTCAGAGCTTATGGCTTGACAGGTAGCGGGTCCGGGGTGAGTCCTGGGTCGGGCGTGGACGTGGGTGCCGGGGACGGCTGTTGGGGCTTGGGTTTGGCGGCAAGTCCTGATTCGATGAACTTGCGCAAAGTGGCTTCGTCCATGTAGCCTTCGCCGAAGATGCCGACAGCTTCGGCAGGCTTGACGAAGAAGTGCGACGGCACATTCTCGATCTGGGCGCCCTGAGCCAGCTCGGGTTGCTTGAGCGCATTGATGCGCACGAATTTTACCTTGCCGGCATACTCGGCAGCCAGCTTCTCGACGACGGGCGCCTGCTTGGCGCAGGGCGCGCAGTCCCGGTCAACGTAGAATTCCACGTAGACAGGGATGTTGGACTTGAGGACTTCGTTTTCGAAGTTGTCCTTGGTGACTTCCAGAACAGCCGACGGTGCGGCGTTCTTGGCGAAGTGGATGAAGCCGACCAGACCGCTCAGGAGAGCGAAGGCGGCTACCACGGACAGGATTGGGAAGAGCTTACTTTTCACGGAGGTACTCCTTAGTTGTACTTCGGACCGGAATGGTCCTGATCGTTGCGATCGGCACTCTTGTTGCGCGGCTTGTTGAGTTCAGCAAACGCGCCGGCAATCTCATAGAAAACGAATGTCAGGATCACCCAGAGCAGGAAACAGCCCTGGACGGTCTCTGAGAAGGTTTGCACTACGTCGCCGCCCTTGCTTAACGTCAGGACGACACTGATTGCATAATAGAAACTGCCACCGAAAATAGTGAACAGCAGGCTCGTGAGAGCGGCGTTTATCAGGCGCATTTGTGATTCCTTTCCTAAGCGCGACAGCTTGAGCCGGCTGAGAATTTCCGGACAAAAGAGAGCCGATCGACGCAAGAAAGAGACGAAACAAAACCGTCCTGCCAGGCAACAGCGGAGTTATGACTCTTTAGATAGCAGTTGCAGCTTGAAGCGGTTTTGGAAAGTCTCGGGTTGACGATGAAAGAAACAGGTCGATCCTAGTGAAGGAGTGCTGCCTCAGGCAAGAGAGATTACCTTTTCACAACTCTTGATAACATAGCTCTAAGTTTGCTCGCCGACTGGCTCCAGGCAGCAAGAGCCTGACCAGGTGAGCCGGTTAAGGAGAGACGGGTGCTGGGCAAAGGCATTGTCGATTCAAGTGTGTCATCTGGAGTAAAACGTAAAACATAGCGCGGCTTGTGCTAGGAACACCCTGCAATGCCCTCTACCCGGGGCAAAAGCTCGGCGACGCACAAGAGCCTTTACGGATATGATCCGCAGACAAAAGGGCTTGACGCGAGATCTCTCATGAATGATGAACGAGATATTCGAGATCGTCGGCTGTAATCTGCGGTATCTGAAAATGTTCTTCGTCGGGAAAGCTGTCGGGGTGACTGGTCAGGGCTGACCTCACCAGGGCTCCCAGAAGGACGTTGTTATCGTGGAGCATCGATCTTTCCGCTTCATCGAGTGAGTTTAGTCCCTGATTTTTGTACCGGCCGAGAAGTTCGTTGAGTTGTAAAACGAATTCGAAAGGAGCAAATTGCCTCCACTCACTTTTGAGCGGTGTTGTATCGTCAAGCCTGTCGCCGAAGGCGTTGATGAGGTCGAGCAGGAAGTCGGCGGCAAACTCCAGCGCGGTCTCCGGGCGAAGACGTTTTTTCAGATATGCATGATAGAAGTCACTGAGTTCGTGCGAGGGCTTTCTCATGGGAATTTCTGTCTCGTATCGGGCGGTGCAAGCATATTCGACATATATTTTATGGTATCACCCCTGAAGGCACAATTTTAAACATAATTTTGCCTGTGAGAAATTTGTGTTATTCTTCGTGGTGTAACACACGTGCATTTTTAGAAGGAGCTCAAGATGAAGAGATCACCCATCACTATGGTGGTCGCGGGAGTTCTGTCCTTGGGGCTTATGGCGCCTGGTTTGGCGCAGACATACAACGGCCAGCAACTTCAAGGCCGTGTGACGTATGTTCCGACTGGAACAGCACTAGATGCGGTGCTCACCAGCCCAATCGACAGTGCCGTTTCCAAACCCGGCGACATCTTCAACGCGAAGCTGTATGCCCCTTTGTATCTGGGCAACGATCTTGCTTTGCCGGCCAATACGGCCCTCGAGGGGCAAATCACCGCTTCGGAAAAAGGCGGGCATGCTGGGCTTAATGGAACCATCAACATGCGTCTTACGGCTGCCGTTACTCCTGATGGCACAAGATATCCTCTTTCTGCAATTGTTTCAGCCAGCCAGCAGCCGCAGGCTGACGTGCACCAGGACAAGCAGGGTAACCTTAAGGGCCGAACCGAGAAGGCGACCATAGCCAGCGGTGCCGCTCGGACCGCGGCCTGGACGGCCGGTGGTACTTTGCTTGGTATCATCTTTGCTCCGATTGTGGCAGGTTCGGTGGGAGCCGGTGCCATCGCTGGTGTCGCTACCGGTGGTGCGGTTGGACTTGGCAGCAACCTCTGGCGCAAAGGCAAGGATGTCAAAGTAGCCAGCGGGACAAGAGTTCAATTTTCACTGGACCAGCCGATGTCACTGTCGCCTGGAATTGCTTCGTCGGCGCCGGGCTACCCGCGCTAAGAAGCAATATACGACGAATCTGGAAAGTCCCTTCCCTGCCCGGGGAGGGGCTTTCAGTCGGCAGGAAAGGCTGGGTCGGCCGCTGGGACAGGTGCTAGCAAGAGGGCATAGGCGCCCGGGCAGCATGCGCCGGGGCGTTACCTAGATTAACTCTGGCGCCCGGGCTACGTATTCCGCGCACGTAGATCTCCCAATGAAGGCGGCATTTTGCTAGAGTTTTGTTGTCAAGGACAAATCCTCAGGTGTCTGATTGGGAGTCGAATACTGGCAGCAGCAACTGAACGTCCATTCGCAGGATATGGCGGCAGGTTCAGCCGGCGATCAAGGGGATGGGCAGGAGCATACGGTTGGCGGCAGGCTTATCGGCGCTGTTGCAGAAGTCTTTTCCCGGGGAAGAAATGACAGCGGGGAGCAGGCGGTCAGGGCTGCTGCCGCTCATGATTCAATCGCCAACATCGTTGCCGATACAGCCTCCATGCTGCCAGGTGTGAAGTGGGCAGTGGCTGGCGGTTTGAGAGCGGCCATTTTGATCGACCCGGCTGCCGGCTGGGAGGAAAATGTCCAGGGCTTTGGCAAGAACTTTCTGGAAGGCGTGGCTCTGCATGGTGTGACCAAACTCAGCGGCGAGCTGACAGGACAGCGGGCAGCCGGAGTCAGTTTGAGCCGGTCGCTTCTGGCCGAATCCGTTGGTAACTTTGCTTTCGGGGCCGGGCTCGGCGTCGTCAAAGCCGGTTTTGCGCCCGAGTCCTGGTATGACCAGCAAGGGCGATTCTCGCTAACCTGCGGGCTCTGGCATATGGGCAAAGCAGGCGGCATTGGCGGAGCCATTAATGTGCCAGCAGGCATGATCGCATCTCGTCTTGGGCGGGGCGCGGTCTCAGCTCTGGGGGAAGGGCAGGTCTCATCGCGCCTGGCTTCGGTTGTGTCGGGAGTGACGGCCGGTTTCGCCGGTGGCGCGGTTTTCGGCGGCGTCGAAAGCGCTTCGTCCCGGGGGAGCTTCAGCGACATTCTCTCTGGAATGGGACGCGGCGGGCTTGCTGGCGCTGCCACGGGTGGACTGGTGGGCTCTTTCGCCAGAGTCGAGCTGCCGCAGCAATCGCGTTCTTCAGTCTCCGACCGGCTTGCTGGCAGCCGACTGGTTGGTGCCCAGGAGAAGAGATTGAGCCGGATGGCTCCGTCCACTGTCGATTCTGTGTTGCACCCCGGAACTCTGGAGCAGGGGGTAGCTTCAATTGGAGACAGGAGTGCTGAGACGACCGTGCGGCGTTTGTCTCAACCATCCGAACATGTTGTGGACGAGGCACTTTTCAGACGCTTGAATGTTTCTTTGCGCCCGGAGAGATCCCTGGAAGAGCGCCTGGCGCAGCTGGGCGGCTATCAGAAGGTTCTGCTCGAGCAGCAAGTGCCCAGAGCAGGCGCTGACAAGCTAGTCGGGCAATACAAGAGTTTCGAAGACTTTCTTTCCAGGGGCGTGAAAGTAGAGCGACACAATGCGCGCGCTTATCAAGTGGGAGCCAACCAGATAGTCATTCCGGAGAAATATGCCGCCAGTCTCGATGAGGTTTTGAAGCTGAGGATTCTTGCTTCCCGGCAGGCCGATCTTTTTGCCGATGGATCTGCCGAGGTAATCAAAGGCACCGTGGCCAGGGCGAAACTGCAAGAACATCCTTTGAAGAATCGCGCTCACCCTGTGGATTTGCTGCCATACATCGAAGAGCTGCCGGACCGTACTCTGGCTAAACGGATATTGATCCTCGGTGAGCCCAATGCGCAAGATCCCTGGCACAGGCAGACATACAAGCCCGACTTTGTTTCGCAGGCTACAGCCGGTCCGGACGGCACTGTTACTTTCTACCAGCAAGACAGAGATCTCTTTGCGCGTCAGACCGCCTATCACGAGGCGGGCGGGCACCTGCTCAAGTACAAGGTGAAGCTGGAGAGCGAACTCTTCGATCGCTCAGCCAATGTTGAGAAAGATGGTTTCTACACATCCGAGTATGCCAGGCGCGATCATGATGAAAACTGGGCTGAGCACATGGCCAGGCTTTTGCATCCGGATGCCCATGCTTTCCTGGAGACGGCTCAGGCTGCGCCAATCAGGTCGGCAATCATGGCGCGCGCTCTGGTGAAGGCGCTGGCTTATGTGCCACAGGAAAGTCAGAGTCCTTATCAAACAGTGTTGGGAGAGCGCGTGCGCTACATACAAGAGGAAGTTCTGCCCAAGGCTCAGAGTCGCCTGGTGATTGCTCTGGAAAAGGGGTCCTCCGAGCAGAAAGCTGACGCAGCCCGGCTTCTCGGGTATCTGGGCGATGAGAATCATGTTGAGTTGCTGAAAGCGGTGGCTCAGCAGAGCAAAGATCCTGTGTTGAGCCGGGCTGCCTTTGAGGGCGCCTGGGGAAAGGTGTTCCGGGGACGTGAAACCTGGACCGGCTACAATGAGACAAAATCGGTCAGTCCGGATGACGCGCGTGTGGACTTTCTGTTGGAAATGGCTGCTCCCGGGTCGGTCAATCGTCCGCTGGCCATCGATGTTCTCAGCCGGGTCGGTGGTAAGCGCGCCCAGCAATATCACCAGTTGCTAACTCTGTCCGAATTCAAGGGCAACAAGTTCAACCTGGCTCTGACCCTGATGGAGCAAATTCCAGAAGCCAGCGGTAAGGAAACTGCTTTTCGGGAAGCCCTGAAGCTGACAGGCTCAGATGCTAAAGTTCGCTCCAACCTGGCCATACGTGCCCTCTGGCGCGCGCCAGAGCTGACCAGACAGGCAATAGATGTTTTGGCGTCCGACGGACTGCCGAGCAGCGAATATTACTTGCGCAAATACACACATAACAGTAATCCTGAGATAGCCGAGAGTGCTCGCCAGGGACTCAAGAAAATTGCCGGCGAAGTTAAATTCGCCACCTTGACGAGCCGGTTGGCAACTGGTGATGAAACGTCCAGGCTGGAGGCTATCAGGCAGATGGGCAGCAGCAAGGATATGCGTGTTGTGCGACCCTTGCTGGAGACTTTCGCTTCCGGCACAAATGCCGAACGTATGGCAGCCTTCCGCGCTCTTGTGGACAATTACCCCCCGAATCTGACCAAATTCGAGGCTTCTGCCATGATGCGGGACGATCCAAAATACAAGAATCTCTTGCGTCCTGTTGTGGAGCGCAAGCTTGTCGTGCAATAGAAAGGTCGCTTGTTGCCAAGAAAGCGAGAGTGCGCTAGCTGTTTGTGTTAACGGTAGCCCGAAAAACCAGCATCAATCGGCGGTTGTCTGTCAGCTACTAATACCCCAAAAAAGTCTGTTTTTGAGTTTGCAGTTTTCCAGACAGATAAAGCAGTGCGTCCTCTCGCGATTCTTTCATTCGGAGGGTTTTGACTGTCCTTCAGATATCCTTACATTGCGTCAAAAATGTCAATATGTATTGAGCGGTGGTTCTCTTTTCTTTTATTTTGTATTCACTGTTCCACTTTCCAACCTTTGAGCTGCCAGAACAAGCAAAGCACTTACTCATCGACTGCTAGAAATCTCCCGGCTTGGATGGGGTCCAAGGCGAAGGTGTCATTTCTATGTGTGGTCCAGATGACAGTGCGGCAGTTTTCGATGGCTGGCTGATATTTCATTTCAGTCCAACACCCTAAGGAAATTTCAAAAGGAGTCCCTGAATGGCCAGGTCTTACAGAAAGTCGCCTTTCTGCGGTATGACTACTGCAGAGAGCGAGAAGAAAGACAAACAGGCTGCACACCGTCGGGAAAGAGCCCGTGTGCGCACCGCTTTCAAGTCCGCCGCCGATCTCGACGAACTTGTGCTGCCGCATTTCCGTGAGGTAAGCAATATCTGGAGTTTTGCCAAGGATGGCAAGCAGCGCTTCTCCATCGACGGCTCCTATTTCAGGAAGTACATGCGCAAGTGAGGTAATGGAGGCGGACGGGGCTTGCCCTGTCCGCCTCCATGTGGCAGTTGGCTGTGGTGCGCGGAAATACCAGCTTTGCCGACAGACTCCCGGAGTCGTTTCTCGTCTTTCGTCTTTCGTCTTTCGTCTCTCGTGCCGGCTTTCCTTTGAGGTGAATCTGCACGGTTGCCCGCTGAGATCTTCCTCCTGTTTTATTCTGGGGCTTGGGCTATTAGGACATATAGTGGCTAAATGGGGACCCCAGGAAGGTTTTAATCTCCCCCTTGCGTCATCTTTAGAGACAAGTCTCAGAAAGGCCTGGCCCGGTTGTTTTTTGTCCTGCTGGCTTTCGTCGAAGATGAGCTGGAGAATCTGTCTGGATGGACTTATTAAGAAAGGGAGCAGTCTTTGTTTGGTATGGACGCTTGCAACCAATTTTTTACGACTGTCGCCAATACTTGTATCACCGCAGGTCTTGACAACATTAATTCTTTAGGGGTTGTTTTGCGCGATCCCTTGAGGGATAAGGCATCTAGCCTTTTTATACGCGTTTTCGCGTATACGGAATCAGCGATTACAGCGCTGTGGCGAATCCATAGAATAACGTCATCGGACACGCCGGTCCCGAAAACATCATTTGTTAGAGCATGGGGACAAAGCGGCGTGCACAGGAGGAAAAATGACATCTTCTGATTACGGAAAGTTCAAGATCTGCAGATCGGTCAAGTTGGGAACTTTGCTGGTCAGAGCGGGTGTCGTAACGCCGGAGGCTTTTGCTAGTGCGCTGGATGCAGCGCGCAAGAGCGACCAACCGACCGGCAGCATACTTGTGAAGAAAGCTCAGCTCGAGAGACAGGACCTGGCTTCTGCTCTGCACTTGCAGGCGTTGCTTGTGGAAGGGCTGCTCACCATAGAGCTGGCGATCAAGGCTTTGAGCCTGGCCCATCGTGAATCCATATCGTCTCAGGAAGCGCTCAGCTGCCTGGGCTGGGTTGCTGCTGTGGAGCCGGAAGTGGACGAGCTGGAGGAGCTGGCCGTAGGCTCAGGCTTCATCAGCCGCAAACTTTATGAAAAGGCGTGCGAAGGAAAAGAGATACTCGGACTCTGCCTCATTTTGAAAGGCGTCTTCTCTTATGCGCAATGGGATGCCATTCTCAACGCTTTGAGCCTGGTCAAGACAGGCAAGATAGGCCGGCAAGAGGCTGTGGAAGCACTTATTCGTGTGCGTATCAAAGGAATGTCCCTGGAGCAGTCTTTGAAAGTCACCGGCTGCACACTAAAGAATCCCGGCGCGAAACTTGGCGAATTGCTTGTGGCAGCCTGCATTTTGAGCGAAGGAGATCTTCTTCAGGCTGTGGAGCAAAGTATTCGCAAGAGTACAAAGCTGGGAGAGCAGCTTGTTCAGTCTTCCAAACTGACCCCTGAATTTCTCGAGCTCTGTTTGCAAGTGCAAGGAATGGTTTCAACTGGAATTCTCCGGCGGGATCAAGGAGTATCGGTTCTGAAGGATTGTCTGGCGCAACAACTTTCCCTGCAAGAAGTGTCGGTTCAAACACGCCTGTTTGCCGAAGATCCCTGGGCTTCTTCTGCCATAGTCAATGCGCTGTCTCAGTCCGGCATTATCAAAGATTATTATGCCGAGGAAGCTATGGGGCGCACCTGCCAGTTCGGCATGGGACCCCTGGCGGCGCTGGTAGCTTGCGGCTTCATCAGCAAGGATATCTACAGAGCGGCTGTTCATTGCCGCAGCTTGCTGGAAAGCGGGCAGATACGCGTCGAGCATGCCATTCTGGCGCTGCAATGGTGTGAGCGCACGGGTTGTGGAGCCGAGGAGGCACTGTCAAACATAGGCCTCGGGGGGGCGGATCCCGCGGAGATGGAGCCTGTTTACGAGAGCCCCGTTCGCCCGGTGCCTGATAAGGATGACATCGCCGTATTGCAGGACATGATAAAGATGGAACAGGCCGCCTCGCGCAAGGGGCTAGTGTTGGGTTGCTGTGCCTTCGTCGTTGTTGTGGCGACAATTGCCGGACTGACAATGCCCGAGCAGTTCAAACTATATGCCTGGTGGAGCCTTTTGCTTGGTCTTGGCGTGGCTTTTCTCACCCTGGGCACCACCTGGAACCGGCAACAAGAGCAGGAGGAAGAGTCCAAGGCATTGCGTATCCAGATTGCCCGCCGGTCGCTGGCAGCAAGGCGCAGCGTGGACAAAGCTATTCTTCCTTGTCTCTAAAATTCACAACTCGAGGCCGCCGTAGCCGCTGCTTACGGCCCAGGCAATGAGTTCTTCGCGTGTTTCCAGTCCGAGCTTCAAGAGAAGCATTTCGCACTGCTTCCTGATAGTGCCGGGTGTGGAGCCGCGGTGTTCGGCAATCGTCTGATATTTCATGCCCCTGGCCAGCATCTTCAGTACTTCCTGCTCGGAAGGAGTGAGTTTCTTCGTGTCGGGTGCGGCAGCAAGTTCCTTTGATACCACTGCCTCTGGGCTCGACATGATCCGCCGGATAGTGTCAGCAACTTTGGCGATGCTCTCCGACTTGAGCAAGTAGCCCGCCGCGCCGAGCTGCATCACTGTTTCGATGAAAGCCGGGCGGTTCTCGACGGAGAAGACCAGAACCCTCGAGCCAGCTATGTTGCAGAAGTCTCTCACCATGGAACGCGGCCCGGATGTGCCGGGCAGGTGCAGGTCCAGAAGGATGACGTCGGGTCGGACAGTGCGCGCAAGTACCAGTCCGTCATCGCTATTTGTGGCCATGCCGATAACTGAGATTCCCTGTTGTGCCGAAAGTCCAGTGACAAGTCCATTCAAGCTCACTTCGTGGTCTTCGATGATTATTACGGTAATTTCTTGCATGGTCTGACCTCGAAAAAGCTTGCTATGCTGATTCCCGCTCGGCACTGCGGGATACGTTTATCTGGACGATTGTCTTGGTCCCGTAGCCTGGTTGAGATTGAATCCAGAGTTGTGCTGGGTAGAAACAGCGCATCAGCTCTACTCTTTCCCGGATGCTGCCAAGCCCCATACCGCCCTGGGCAGTTTTTCTGGCGTTTTTTTGCCCCGGGTCGAAGCCCCGGCCATTGTCTTCAACGGTCACGACGAAAATTGGTCCTTCCATCTTTAAGCTTATCCTGATGGCAGTGGCGTGGGCATATTTTTCCGTATTGTTGAGACACTCTTGAATTATGCGGAAGATATGTAGCTCGACTTCATGAGGAAGAGCCGGCAGCGACTGGTCCACATCCAGTTGCCATCTAGTTTTCAGACGTGAGGCGACACCAATCAAAAGGTCTTTGACGACTGTCTGGAGCCCCCAGTCTTGCAAATCTCGTGGTGCCAGGTCGGAGCATATGTTGCGAAGCCTCTGAGCGATGTTCTCCAGCGAGCGGATCATCTCCTCGTCGCCCAGGCGCTGTCCGCCCTCAGCAAAAGAGCGTTTCAGGACGAGTATGTCGGCAATGACTGTATCGTGAAGATCGCGGGCTATGCGGTTTTGAATCAGCTCTTGCTGGTAGACGATTTTTTCGGCAAGGTTAGTTTTTTGCTGCGAAAGCTCAGAGAGGCGTTTGATCAGTCCACCGCCGCCGCAGCCGACAAGTGAGGCGGTATCGGCTATGGACACTCCCAGGAATTCCTGGGAGTTCTGCACAACTTCTTTCATGATATTTCTAAGGGATGAACGTACGTCATCGGCATAAAGAGGGAAGCCGTCTGCCGTCCAGCAAAAACCGGAGGAGGTTTGTGTTTTGTTGAAGCGAGCTTTCAAGCAGTAGTCATGCTCTGCTTCTGACAGGCGCAATACCTCGCTGACCGGCACGACAAAGATCTCGATTGTCGAATCGGTTGACCGCAAGGAGACGCTCCAGATAGGAGTCGAAGCGCGACAGCGAAGAAAGCGCACTGTTCTTGTCATTTCCTGTCCAAACTGGTTGCGCGCGCGTTGCTCTTCGTCGAGCGCTGCAGGCTCGGTCGTTACTATGTTCACTCCTCTAAATTCTTTGATCAGTGAGATATCTCTGGCAAAAACTTTGAGGCAATCGAAGAGGAGCTGGATCATCACAGATGCGTCGAGGCTGAGAGGCTGATTGCTAGCATTGGCGAGCAATTGATTGTCAGCGGGGCGGACAGGTGCTGCTTGCATGTGGTTTTCCCAGAGCTGGTTGATTTCCGGCATGGCGTAACTGCCACTCTGGGAGCTGTCCTGAAGAGAGGAGATGCGTGCTGGCTTTAAGAGCCTGGACAGGGAGGGCTTCCCGTCGGAACTTGCTGGCTCCGACATGCCGCGGAGCTGCTTGTAAAGCTGCATTGACTGCTTTTCCAGGTCGCAGGAGATGGCGTCATCCCGGACGAGCGGATCGATGCCGACGTTGAAAGCCTGCTGGCACACGTTGCAGGCTTCGACGGCTGCCCCTTGCTTACCAAGAAAGTCTGCCAGTTTGATACGTGCTCGGAAAGGCAAGGTGAGCAGCTCTGTATAAGCCTCTTTTAGCTGGGACAGAGATACGCTTGCACCTGTTATGTAGCCAGGAACCGTCAGATGTTTGGACAGCTCATCCTGAAAGTCCTGTCGGTATTCCCCAAGAGGCAGATTATCAGCCGCCATGACGGCTGCCTTATAGTTCATTTCGGCGGATTTGAAGTCCCCGGAGGCCTCCGATTCCATGGCGGCTTTCCAGTAACGGTATGGATTGTCGATTTTCTCGTTGCCTAGCATGGACATTTTGCCTACCAAGTCCCAGACATATATGCCCGGTAACAGGCAGGCCTAAAGCAGGGACAAGCATTTCCACCGAGTCTGGGATTTTTTTGTCCCGGGATAATCCTGAGCAGCCTGTGCCGGTTTATTCAAAGATTACCATTGCCATTGAAATGGTCCAGATAGTCATCGGTATCAAGACGATTGTGGTCCAGACGAGACGTTCTTTTTGCTTTTGCTGTTGTGTCATGGCGGTTACCTGATGTATGCGTGACCATTCTCAATTTGCCACATAGCTGCAAGTGAAAGAAAGCAAGTTATTCTGGTGCTTTCAAAAAGATTGCTTATGAGCAGACAGCCGGAAAGCCTTGAGAGCGCTGTCTTGTAAGCTGGCGTCCGCCAAGGATGTCAGGCGGAAATGGGCCACTCACGAGCTGTTTCGAAGGGCCGCTGACAACTGGCGCGGACGAAATGCCCCGGTTTTGTTCTTATTGCCGGTACAACCGGCCGCCTGCGCGGCAATGGTTCGGCTGTTTTGAGGCAGCTTTCCGGCTGCCTCAAAGGCGTATCGCCTTTCTCAGGAGGAAGGGATCAATCACTACGGGGTATCAGGTAAACAGCTTCTTAGCGGCGCTCGCGTCGGCGCTGGGCAATGCCTTCGGCGCGGGCTTCTGTTCGGAAAGCGACAGTGAGATCGCCTGGATCGTTGCGCTTTCTGTAAGCTTGCGCCAGCAAGCGGAGATCTCGCTCCAGTCCAGGGTATTCCGGTTCTTTTATTTTGTTTGCCAGGTCGACTATTTTGATATCGTTCTCAAGGCTCTGGGACATGGCTGTCTTACCCTGCCGCCTTAAGAAAGCTTGCAAGGCTTCCAGATCACGTCCGAATTGTTTGTGTTCGTCGCCGAGGGCGGCTTTGGTTATGTCTGCCGCCCAGTTGAGCATGACCTGGTCGTGGAGTGTCTTGGCTTCGCTTTCTTTACCGATAGAGCGGAAGAAGGTGGAAACCTTTGCCAGCGTATCCGTTAGAGCCGGATCGAGAGGTTTGAGATGACCTTCCATTATTTGAGTCAGGCGCAAATAAGCGGCTTCTGCTTGATCTGGCTTGCCTAGAACGACTGAAACTTCTGCCAGCTTCCCAAGATCGCCGGTGAGCTCCATTGCTCCCTGTCCGAACTGTGCTGCTTTGTTCTCGAGAGACATTTCCAGATATTTTTCAGCCAGGGGCTCTTTGGCCGTGCGGCTGTAATAGTGCCCGAGCTTGCTGTAGAAGTCTCCCAGTTGGCTGTCGCCTGGAGGAAGATGCTTTTGCATGAGGGCTGCAACTTGCTCATAGTTCTTCGAGGCTTCGTAGATCCTGTTTTGAGATGCATATAGATCGGCGAGCATTGTCAGGCTGTGGGCGCTATAAAAGCTGTCTTTGCCGAAATGCATGACGTTACTTCTGATCAATTGCTTTATGACTTTCTCCTTATGCTCTGCCGGAGTAAGCTCGCGACTGTTGCCTCCATAATTGCTGCTCATATCTTCGAGTGTCTGAGGGATAGCCTCAATTGTTTCGTTGAGATATTCATGCAGCCCGTTGCTTATTTTGCGAGCGCGTGAGACGACTGCTCCCAGAATTGGAACGGAATCCCACTTGAAGATGCCACCAGAATCGGTGCTGGCAATTTTGCCAGCAGGCGCAGGTGAAGCGCTCTCAGAGGGCAATGCCCGCGTATTGTCGGCTTGCATCGGGGCGCGTGGAGCTTCTGTGGAATATGCGCGGATCACGACAAGGTGCTCATCGGACCTGCCGGTACCGGCCTCGGCGGTGAACGGGCGCATGGCAACACTCTGAGCATAGGGCAAAAGAACATTCATGACGCTGCCGCTCAGCCCGGCTGCTGTCAATTGCTCGGTATTCGGCAGTCGCCCTTGAGAAACAAGCTCACTGGTTGTGAGATGGGCAAAGGAGCCGGCGGCGCCAACCGCCATCAATCCGGCGGTTTTTCCGAGCGGGGCGCTTTTGGCGAGCAGGGGATTGCCGAATTCGTAAGCGCTGAAAGCGGCCATGCCGCCGAGGGCGTTGCCCAGGCGGGTTTGATCAGCTTCTGGTTTTTTCAATCCATCATATAGTCCGGCGCCAAGGATCATGGCAGTTTTTTCGCTGGCTATGACACGGGCAAAAGCACCTTCTACCTCCAGGCTCTTTCCGGCCAGACCGAGGGCACCGGCTGTGGATCTGCCTGCCAGAGTGTAGGGTATTACCATCGCCAGTCCTGCCGAGACGTTCTGAGCAAACCATGCCGGGCTCATAAATTCAGCTGCTGGCAGTTGCCAGCGCTGCGGCTCGGCGACAATGTCTCTGCCAAGCGATTGCTTTGATACGGCGTTAATAGTCTGCGCTACGACGGCTGTCGGTTCGACTACCCCGGCATTGAGGGCTGGTGTGGCTATGTTGTCGCGCGACCAGGCCAGTGCCTGAGCGAAATCACTTAAAGATGATTGCTCGTCGCTCTCCAACGCGGCTTTCATGGCGGCATCTGCTGACAAGATTCCTTTTTCCATACCGTCGGCTGGCATGCGTTTTATTCCACGGGAGGCTATGATGCTTCAGACAATGCCAGAAATTTGCCTCTTGTGAAATGGGGAAACTCCCATGCAGGACGGGCATTTGGGAAGTGTCGATTCTACGATTCTGTAACTTTTGCCGGCGATACTGCAAGTACCGGCAAATGGTGTCCGGCAGTCATAGCTTCTTCAGAGCGTTTGTCGCTCCCCCGCTGAGGATTGAATTATGCAAAAGACCAGACTTGAAAGCGCTATCGAAACTCTACTTTCAGAATCATGCACAGGCGATCGGCTCGTTTGCAAGAATAGAGATCCAGGTACTGGTTTGTCCTATCTGGTTGTGAACGGCAAAGCATACAATAGTAGTGAGGCGGAGCGCCGCCTGTTCAACAAAGCATTTGCCCGCCGGCGCGGATTTTTCCTGGAGTTAGCAGTGAGCGCCGACGGCGAGCAATTCACCCGCGTCTCAAGCCCGGAGTCGGGCAGCGAGAATGCTGATGATGCGATATTGCGTGTTCTGGCAGACGTCATTCACAAGCGCCGCCTGTCCGTCGGTATGTCCCAGCAGGAGCTTGCCTGCCGAGCCGGATTCACTCGCACATACATTTCTGATATGGAGCGCGGTGCAAGAAACATGTCTTTCATCAACTTGAAGAGGCTGGCTGATGCGCTCGGGCTGCCGATGTGGGAGATGGTGCAGGCTGTTGAATTGAAGCAGGCCATATCGGGTGAGCCGATGAAAGCCATGAGCGCTCCTGTGCAGGAAACTTGCTTCTCTCGTCCTGCGCTGCCGGCTCTTGTGACTGACATAGCATCAGTCGGATAGAAGACCTTTCCGCCCTGACGCAAGACCTCCTTGTCTCCCGCCGGCAAGGAGGTCTTGTGTCAGGACTGTTGCCTGTGTTGGCAGGGCTGCTCCGTCGATAGAAAAGGCGAGGCGACCCGAGTTTCTCTTGAGGAAGCCGGCATCGGCGGATCGCGCTGGTCGGTGCTTGCCACTACCTGGTTAGGTGCGCTGTTCGATGGTATGGATGCCTCGATCTATATTTTCACGCTCTATCCGGCTTTTCCAGAGCGCCAACTCTAGAAGGACGCTTATTGTGGTGCGCTCTTGTGTTGCCTTGTACTTTTCGGACTGGTCAGGGAATTCGGAGCGACATTTCTCTTTGTCCATGCCAAGGACTTCAGACACAGTGGAGCCTGGTGTCGATGGAGTAAGTTCGATGGCCAGTGCTTGAGCTTTCCAGGGGCGCAGTTCAGAACGATCAGACCAGCTTGGGATATTCTGGCTTGTAGAGGTTCTGGCGGATGAAGTCGAGCATGTTGGCAGGTCGGCTGACGCGGGCCAGACCAGAATCGAAGACGAGGCTGGCTACCCGTGCGGCAGTCTGAATCTCTGTTTCCAAAATGTTCGCCTGCGGCGGGTAGAGCATTCCTTGTTTCCACAACTCCGGCGGTACTTGATCCGCGACTGCTTTGGCTGCTTCGATAAACATCTGGTCGCTGACGCGCTTGGCCTTAGTGGCAAAGATTGCCATACCGACTGCGGGGAAAATATAGAAATTATTGGCTTGTCCCGGCAGGAATGTCTCCCCGTTCAAATGCACAGGGGAAAACTGTACTCCAGCTGCGTAAATAGCTTTTCCATTTGACCAGTTGTATGCCTGCTGAGCCGTACATTCTGCGTGTTCAGTCGGGTTGGAGAGGGCGAGGATCACGGGCCTCTTGTTGAGGCGGGACATAGCCTCGACTACTTGCTGAGTGAAAGCGCCGCCTATGGTGCTGACACCGATGATTGTCGTGGGTTTGATACTTTCAATTGCTGCAAGAAAGTCTTTGGTTGGTGCATGCGCGTGCGCGTATGGTAGTTGGAAGTCGAAGAGATCTTTTCGTGATGGCTCGAGCAGTCCGTTGACATCGAACATGTGGATCCGCGATTGTGCCTCCGTTAGCGTGAGACCTTGCTCGACCAGCGCGGAGCAAAGAAGGTTGGCGAGGCCGATACCGGCCGACCCTGCGCCCATGAAAAGATATCTTTCGTCCGTCAACTTCGTGCCTTTGATCTTTGTTGCGTTGATCATGCCGGCCAGGGTAATACCGGCTGTGCCCTGAATGTCGTCGTTGTAGACGCAATACTTGTCACGGTATCGTTGCAAGAGATGCATGGCATCGACGCCTGTCCAGTCCTCAAAGTGGATGCAGCACCCCGGGAACACTTCTTGTACCGCCTCGACGAACTCGTCGGTGAAGGAGTAGAGATCGGCGGTGGCAGGACGGGGTTTTCGCAGCCCCAAGTAAAGCGGGTCGTGAAGATATTGTTCGTTGTTGGTGCCGGCGTCCAGAAAAACCGGGAGCAGATATTGTGGTGGCACTCCAGCCGCGGCTGTGTAGAGCTGGAGCTTGCCGATAGGAATGCCCATTCCGTTAGCTCCAAGATCGCCCAGTCCAAGGATGCGCCCGCCATTAGTTACGCAGATGACGCGAACGTCCTTCTGCGGACAGTTATTCAGAATCTCTTTGACCTTGCCACGTCGCTCGATGGAAAGATACATGCCGCGAGGCTGTCTGTAAATGTGCCCGAACTTAAGGCACACCTCACCGATCGTCGGATCGTATATGATCGGCAGAAAGTATGCTGGATCCGACATAACTGTGCGGTAGAACAGTGTCTCGTTATGATCAAGTAGATTGACAAGGTAAATGTAGCGATCGAGATCGCTTGTCTTGTGGCCTAGCTGCTTCATTACGCGAGCCAGCTGGATATCGGGCGTCTCGGTGACATCTGGTACCAGTCCAAGAAGACCAAGCGCCTGCTTTTCCGCTTCCGTGAAGGCTGTGGACTTGTTGAGAGAGGGGTCTTGCAGGAGCTCTATGCCATGCTTGGACAGTGTTGTGGTGACCATGCTGATTCTCCTTTGCTGTGTGCGTTCCAAATGGATCTCTAGCGGCCGACTGTTTACTGGTCTGTTGCGACGTAGGGGCGTAACATCTTGGAGGGATCGCAGATGC
>JAHFBI010000312.1 GCA_023250095.1 Candidatus Melainabacteria bacterium | reverse complement strand
GGTCGCGGCATTAAGGAAATTAACGAAGCGGTTGCCTGCTGCCACAGCGGGTACATTAGCAGCAGAATGTTCCGCCTGAAGGAGAGTTCTTGCCATGGTTGGAAGGAGCAAGGAGGCTGTGTGTCTTTTTCTATTGATTGGAGCTGCAGTGGCTGCAGGCAGCACAGCCCGTGCTCAAGGTATCTTCGAAGCCGGCAGTCTATACGGCAGTGCGCTTAAGGGCGCTCCTCATGGCGGTTTTAATGCCGGTGTCGGGGCAGGACGGTGTGGGCAGAACATCAACAATATCATTTCGCCGGGCACAGGCGGCGGCGGAGGTAGCGCGTCAAGGGGAGCTACACCTCCAGTCGACCCGATAGCTGCAGCGGGAGCTGCCAGGCAAGCCAACGCGCTCTGGGCGCAGGCAAAATTGAAAGAGAAAGCCGGGAAGCTCGATGAGTCCACGAAGCTTTTCAGCCAGAGTGTGGCTATACGGCAGAGCATATGGGGCGACCGGGATCCATCAGTGCCAGAGATTCTTCAGACTATGGCCAGGCTCTATCGCAAGCAAGGCAAATTGTCCGATGCCGAGTCTACTTACAGAAAACTGCTGGCGATCTCAGTGCGCAAGAATGGGCCAGGCAGCGCCGAGTCCTGCCCGATGCTCAGTTTGCTTGGCGATATATGCTGTCAGCAGAAGAAATATGGTGAAGCGTCTTCTTTCTACAGTCAGCTTCTGGCTTTGAGAGAGAGGAAACTGGGAGCCGATCATACCGATACTTCCTCTGTGCGGCTCGATCTGGCTCGGACTATGGTTAATATGGGGCGCTGGGCTGACGCTGAACCTTTATTGAAGGAGGCTCTTGCTGCCAGGGAGAGAGCTAAGGATGAAGGCAGCGGGCAGCTGCTGTCGATTCTCGATTGTTATAGCGGTGTTCTGCGGGAGGCTGACAGGGTCGCCGATGCCGAACAGCTGGAGTTACGGGCTAAAACCATTCGGGACCATGCAGCCACCTCTGCCGGCGTCCAAGGGGGTGCTCAGAGCGCGTCGACAGCCGAAAGCACAGCGCCTGCCAAGGACCCTGCTGCTTTTTGCACCGCTCCGCTGCCATACCCGTCCTTGCCCGCGGCTGAGACTGAGACCCGGTCTCAGTCTCAGAGCGAGCAAACTTCCGCAGCCGGTAAGGATGTTCTTTCGGCGGGCAATGACGCCGGCGGGCAAGCACCTCCTGCGCCGTCTTCTGGGCTGCCCGTACAAAAGGCTCAGAGCCCGACGACAGCCACCGACGACAGTAAAAGACCTGCTGCCGGCGGCCCGGAGGCAGGCGGTGACACAAAAGTGTCAGCTGGCAAGGAGCACAACTGACCCTGCTTTCGGAAAAGCTCCTGTCAGTCTTTGCAGAAGCGCCGGCGGCAGCTGTTAGTTGTTGGCACTCAGCCTGGCTATTTGATGCCGACAAGCCGCTTCAGCCAGCCCACGAAGCTTGTGTCGGTGTTGCGCAGCTTGTCTACGCGCACCGATTCAGCCTTGTTCTTGCGGCGAGCTCCGAGAACCAGGTCGTAATAATTCGGTCTGTCCTTTGAGTCAAGCTCCAGCCTGAGAAGGACATAGCTGATACCGTTGGTGCGTTTCCAGTAAGAAAGGCGCAGAACTTTCTGGGCACTTTCCCCCTGCCGACTGCCGGTCACCCAGGAAGGTATAGGGCTTTTTCCCTCGTCCGTCGCCGATGTGCTGGCGTTGAATTCGGGTTGCCCCCAGTCATTGCTAATTTCGGAGATCAAAGTATCGAATTTGCCGAGAAATCTTTGTTGTACGTTGTCCACAGCATAAGAAGCCTGTTCGAGAACATGCTCGCGGCAGGTGGTATTTGGCGCTTCCTCCAGAAGACGATCCAGTATGGTGGTTGGCGTTGACATGCAGGTGCTGGTTAAATTCGCTTGGAACAGGTGGTCATAACGGAGAAAGAACTTGCTGCCAGGGATTATACCAGCCGGCTGAGCCAATGCTCTTCAGGCTTCTGGCTGCCGATTATAAGCGGCAGATCAAAGAAGAGCAGGTTAAAAAGAAGAATTCAGGCATGGGAGTTGAAAGTTGCTTTGCAACACCTGAAGGGTATCTTCAGGTGTTGTAAAAAGAACGGCGTTAATACCAAGATTCCTGGCTGCGGCGATATTGTCCGGGCGGTCGTCGAGAAAGAGCACGGCCTCTGGCACGGAGTTCAGCCCGTCCAGACAATGGTGGTAGATGTCTGCTTCCGGTTTGACGGATTTCACCTGGCAGGAAAAAGTTTTGTGAGTGAAGGCGGGTAGCCAATCGCAGCTTGTCTCGATGTGCTTTTGCAGATCGGCGGGCATGTTGGAGAGAATGGCCGTTGGCATCCCGCTTTTCTGCAAGCTTTCTACCCATGAGAGAACTTCGCGCCTGGGGCGGCTCCAGCTGGAATTGTCTAGGCGGACTAGGTCGGCTTGAAGACTTGCTGTGAGCATAACTCCGCAAAGAGCGGCTACTTCGCTCCAATATTCCCCGGCGTCGATTTCACCCTTGTCGTAGGGCAGGCGGAATTGCCAGTATAAATTGAGAAACTCAGAGGTTTCTAGCGCCAGGCAAAGAGCCATGCTTTCAATATCGCGGGGATCCTGCGGCAGCGAGAGGACATTGCCGTAGTCGAACACCACTGCCTTGAGTTTGCGCATGAAGTTGTCTGAGTCTCCCTGTTTTGAATATCCTGCAGAATGCCAGCCATGTGTAAGTCAAGATGATGAAAGCGCCCGGCAATTCGAGATCGTAATATGTTTTCCGAATAAAGACCAGTAGCGCCCCTGCTGAGCAGACCTTCCGCAATCTTTCTTTGAAAGCTGGCTTGAGACATTGAAAGTGGAAGCTCCTGGGGAATACCATCACAAGCTGGCAGACGTTGGACGGATCTCTATTGCGCTTGATTGACGATACTCAGAACACGCTGGCAGACTTGCTCTGCGCAGGCTGGAAAGACGACTGTTTTCAGATATTGTAATCTTCCGGCTTTATCCCCGTTGTATGGCGGGCAGTTCGTTCGCTTGCCTTCCACACACAACAAATCACCGGTCTCGCCCGACGCCACGCGCAAAATCGTGCCGAAATAACAATTGTTGTTCTTGTCAAAATGAAGGTCCTCGATATTGACAGTCAAAATATACCGGGCTCCAAATGCCAGACCGAGGCTCATAAGATTTTCCTGTGAGAATATGCCTTCGCCAGACATCTCCACATCAGCCAGCGCAGTAGCCGCGTCAGTGGTGCGGATGAGCCGACGCCCGAGAACTTCGCGCAATTTCCTCGATACCATAAACTCCAGATTGGTAGCTGGATCGTTTAGATAATTGGCACCGGTATCCAAATCAGGACGTTCAGAGAAGCCCAGAATAGCCACCTTATCCGGCAATGACGGTGGGCGGATCCTTCGCGCTGGCGTCTGCCCAGGCTCCAAAAGAGGGTTGGCTGCCGGCTCGGGAGGGAGTTTTATCGGATCAGGTTCAATATCGTCAATAATTGGATCAGGCGCTGCGGCGGCAGTGTTTGCAGCTGAATTCTGAGATGGTGCCAGCTGAGGTGCTGCTTCGGACAGCAAAGCGGGCGGCTTGCTTGCCTCTGCAAGGGCAGGAGCGGCTTCGGCTGCCGGCTCGGGCAGAGGCGGCTGCGGCGCAGCCGGTTCAACGGCAAGAACCAGATCGTCTCCTTTCCAGGCGCTCTTGAGCACAGGGATTTGCAAGGCGCCGCGCTCGCGCAGGACAGTGTCTTGTACTCTCGTTTTTGCATAAGCAAATGCCTGACCAAGAGTGGTTGCCTCACCCTTAGACCGCAACCCTTCAAGCAGGCAAGCGCTGAACACGCCGTTGGGACGGCTCTGGTATTCCCACGATTCCTGGTCTGGCAGACTGGAGGCAATTACAAGCTGGCCTGAGCTGAGCGCAAATTTGCCAGCGTCAACATTTGCTTTTAGGGCGGCATCCTGAGAAGCGCCAGTTTTGCTGGCGCCACTATGACAGGCATCGAGGATAACAACCACCCTTTGCGCATGAACTTTAGCCTTGATAATTCTGGCTAACTGCTCCATTTCAATACCGGAGGTAAAGAGATCATCCGGGTCGCTGTCCTCACAAAGAAGATAGTTAACGCCAGCTGTGTCGGAATCGGCCGGACTGCCATGTGTTGAGAGGAAGATTACCACCAGGTCGTCCGGTCCGGCGATGCGGGGCAACCAGCTCTTGCCTATCTCGCTGAGTATACGGTGTTGAGTCGCCTGCTCGTTAACTAGAAGTTTGACATGGTCCCTGGCAAATCGAGCGTCTTCCACCAGATATTTGTAAAACGCTTCGGCGTCTTTGTCGGCGAATTTCAGGTTGAGCTCAGGTTTGGCAAACGTGCTTATTCCGACGACCAGCGCCCACTTGTCGCGCACGGGGCGCCAGTGTCCTGTCGCAAGCGTAGCAGCGGAGGCATAAGGAGTCTTGCTTTCCGGCGTCGCAGCTCCTCTGTGCACATTTCCTTCCGCTGGCCGGCTGCGCTGAATGCCACGCTCTGCACCAGCGGTGTCAGAACCGGCGCCGGCAGCATAAGAGCGCAGGACCGGGGTTAGCACCACTAGCAGTACCACAACGACAAAACAGCACCACATCTGTATGAGAGGGCTGCCGCTCCTCGATTGTTGCAGTTGCTCTCTTGTCTTTGTCATCTTGCCTCTGGCGTTTGAGTGGGAGCGCCCTGGCTCGTTGATCCCAAGATCAAGCGGCTCAAGTTGCCAGCACAGGACGGCAAGACTTGCGCTTTCAGATATTTCAGCCGCGTGGCCGTGTCCCCCTGACAGGAGAGCCCCTGCCCTCTGACATGCCTGGTGAATATATATTCGCCATTCTCTGCCGAACTGACGATAAGATTGACGCAAAATTCGCAGGCACCCGCCTGATCAAAAGTTGCATCTTCAATATTCACCTTGACGATGTAACGGGCATTGAAAGCACGCCCCATGGCCATACGGACCTCCTTTGTCCACAGCCCACCCCCCAGGTTGGATTTTCCCAACGCGGCTCCGATGGCATAGGGGCTGAGAAGGCGCTCGCCCAGCTCACCATTCAGGCGCACGCGCACCATTTCCTCGAGCAACTCAGCCAGTCCGTCAAAGTCCACAGTCCCTACTTCCAGATCGGCACAATTGGCAAACGGGAGGATCGCCACACGATCTGGAAGCTTTCCTACGGATGACACAAGATCGGGAGCTGCTGGAACCTGCCCGAGTGGTGTCTTGTATGTTCCGGGCTGCGCAGGTTGAGGCGGCACAGACCTTTCAGGCGCAGGCAGGGGGAGTTCTGACTCCGGCAGGGCGGGTTGCGGATTTGCCGGTTTTACAGCCAGCGCCAGATCATTGCCTTTCCAGACACTCTTGAGCACAGGCGTCTGCAGCACACCGCGCTCACGCATGACTGTTTCTTGCACGTTGTCCTTCATCCTAGTGAAAGCTTCACCAAGGGTAGTGTTGCTTCCCTTCGATCGCAGCGCTTCGAGCAGGCAGGCGGTGAAAACTCCGTTGGGACGCTTTTGGTACTCCCAGGACGACTGGTCAGGCAGACTCGAGGCAATCACCAGCTGTCCTGTGCCCAGAGCCACTTGCTCAGCATCTATATTAGCCCTGCGCACCAGCCCCTTGGTGGCTGTCCGTGTCGCCCCGCTGTGGCAGGCATCCAGAATAATGACGATCCTGTCGCAGTGAACTCTGGACTTTATAATTCCGGCAAGCTGCTGCATGTTAATGCCGGTCGTAAAAAGATCGTCTGGGTCCGTGTCATGAGCAACAATATAGTTCACACCCTGCATATCCATCTCAGAGGGGCTGCCGTGAGTTGACATGTAGATGACGGCCAGATCATCGGGTCCGGCCACGTGCGGCAGCCACTTGTTGCCCAGCTCGCTGATGATGCGCTTCTCAGTGGCCGACTCATTGAGCAGCAGTC
>JAHFBI010000311.1 GCA_023250095.1 Candidatus Melainabacteria bacterium | reverse complement strand
CGTGTATTTGGCGGTATGCGCATGGCGGTGACCAAGCCATCGCTGACTGCCGGACTCGAGCAGCTGCGGCAACAAATTGAGGATCAAGAAGCCGCTCCGCCTTCCCCACGGACGAAACCGGCTGAGCCGGCTCCTGCTGCCTTTTTAATGCCGTATCAGATCATCGCCGCCGGCCCGCAGCCAATTCATGGTTTTCTCGAGACATCGCCGTCGGTGGGGAGCTCGCAGAAGTCGCCTCAGAGTCCGGCTTCTAGGGCAGCAGGCGAAAAGGTGGGCGGCAAGTCGGTCAGCCTCGCAATTCCACCGGAACTGGACAGCCCCACAGGTAGCCCTGAGCGTATTTGACGCCCATGCTCTTGACCATCTCGAGATCCTCTCTTGTTTCCACACCTTCGGCAATCAGCTCCGCTCCCAGAGCTTGAACGACGCCAATCAGGCGGCGCAGCAAGCGCTGTTTCTGCAAATCCATGGATATGCCCGAGACATACTTGATGTCTACTTTCACCACATCTGGTTCCAGCAAAATCAAGCTCTCCAGCGAGCTGCGCCCGAATCCGACGTCGTCGATCGCCACAAGGACACCGGCTTTCTTCAAGGCGGCGGTATGCTCCTTGAGATAACTGGGATCGCCGATGAATTGCTGTTCGGAGATCTCAACACAGAATGTTCCAATTGTCTTGTCTTCGGGAAATAGCGTAAGAAGCCGGTCAATAGGTGTGTCGATAATCGTGGATGGAAACAAATTCACGTCATAGCGCATTCCCGCCTCAAGGGAGCTTGCTGCCACTACACAGGCCTTCAGGCACCTCAGGTCGACGCGCGTGAGAATATTGTTTTCGATGGCTACCCGGAAAAAATCGTAGGGCATTTCGAATGCGCCGATCGGACCCCGGGTCAGAAGCTCGTAGCCGACTTTGACCTCATCTTCCAGCCGGTAGATAGGATGTTTGGCGCAGCGAAAACAATCGCCGTGGCGCAGCACTTGCACTATGTCCAGAGATCCCGGCTTCTCGTCGTGGCCGTTCTTGGCAGGTTGCACTTCCTTTGTGGATACGCGGTTCTTGCCGCCGTCTTTGCTTTCTCTGAGCGCATGCCGTGTCAGGGCAAGAACTTCCTCGACCGAGGAAATCTCGAAGGGCAGGAGCGCGACGCCGATGCTGGCAGTCAGGTAAATATTGTCTCTGGAGTTTCGGATGGGGTTTTCGGCCACCGCCAGCCTCACCCGCTCACCAATGAGCATCGCTTCAGCCAGGAGCGTATCTGTCAGGAGAATCACAAATTCGTCGCCGCCAATGCGGGCTACATAATCTGAAGGGCGCAAAGTGCTTGTGATTCTATCCACCATCTCTTTCAGGACCACATCGCCGACGGCATGCCCGAGCGAGTCGTTGATGCGCTGGAAGTCATCGCAATCGAGGAGCATGGCAATCATCGGGGAGCCGCCCCGCTGAGCCCTGTTTACTTCAATGGAAAGGATGCGCTCGAGACCACGCCTGTTCACGAGATCCGTCAGAGGATCGATAATTGCCAGCCTCTCGAGTTTGAACTTCGTTTCGTCAAGCTGCCCGGAGAGGCTTCTGAGAGCTTGCTCTGCCTCAGCCATCTGCCGCTTGTGCACTCGCTGGAGACTGCGCCTGGCGCGCAGACCAAAAACCACGGTGGCAGCCAAGGCCAGGCAGACGACTGCCAACATGACTTCCAGCGTGTCGGAATTTAGCATCTTTCAGTTACTTTCTCATGGGTCACCTGGAGGCAGCGCTTAGCTCACGACCTCACAGTTGACGGTTGTAGCACAGATCTGCTTCCGCTGTTACACCAAAATCATCTGCTTTGCAGACCGGACTGTCAAGGGCAACATCGGGCTGAGCCAGAATGCAAGCGGGCTGAGTCCTGCTGCCTTTGCGCCGGCAGGACACTTATTGCCGCCAGGGGCAAGACCATGCTCAGCCAGGATGTTACACGAGAGATTCCTACTTTTCTCACCTGGCAGCTGTTGTCATCACTAGCCAGGAACATCATTTGGGAGGGCGGAATTTGATCAGCTTGCTTTCATTGTCGATAGTGTACTGATAGTCGCTGAAGAATGTCTGCCCGAGCAACGGATGAGGCATGTTCGAATTCTCGACCATGCTGACTTTGATGTCTTCTTTGACGATCGGCCCTAGTTTGATTTTGCCCACTGTAAAACCCCAGCCACGTGTTTCACCGCCAGTGCCGGTATGTCTTTCCGCTCGGGCATCGTCTGGCAGCTCGATCTTCAGGCGCTGCAAATCTCTGGCTGTAAAGGCCACTCCATCGGCGCCGGTGTCGAATATCATCTGATACGGTTTGCCGTTAATCTCAGCCGATACGATCATGTGCCCTCCCTCCCAGGAAAAAGGCACGGAATAATAGTCCCGACCGCTCACCTGGGAAACCGATGCGCTTGTTTTCTTCCTGAGCGTTACTGTTTTGGAGTCGTCGTCAATTGTCACGTAAAAGGGCTTGAAAAAGGTCTGACCGAGCAGCGGCTCGCCCGGCAGGTAATCTTGCACGGCAATTGGGAAATTCCGCCTGTAAATTGGTCCGAGTTTGAGATCCACATGTTGCTCCCACTCTTGAACCGTCTTTCTGTCGCCTACCCCGGAAAGGTTCTCGCGCACACCTTCTTTCGGGGGTCTGGCCACACCGAGAGCCTGCAGGTGGTTGGCGCCGAAACAGCAATCAGGTGCTCCTGTGTCGAAGTGACACTGGATGGGCTGCCCGTTCACGGAGACTTCCACGTATACGCCGGCCCCTTTGCGTTCAAACGGAACACGCACTTCGCTGGGCACGCCTGCGAGATCGGCGGTTGGCGTGGCGTAGTCAAGATAATCCCGGTGGACGATGTCGCCGGCCCCGCCGCCGCTGCCCCTGACTGGGCCACCGCCATCGGCACTGTCGGTCTGTGAGCTCGATGTCTGCCATTGCCTGAGAGCCATAGCGGACATTTGTGCTACCTGGCTGCCTGGAAAGCTGGAGACGATGTAGTCGAACAACTGACGTGCACGGGCCCGGTTGCCGCTCAGCTGATTGGAGACAGCACAATAATAAACTACATTGGCGTTGCTGGGAGTGGACTGCATGGCTCTTTCAAAAGCAACCGTAGCAGCGCGGTAGTTTTTCTGGTTGTAGAGCTTGATTCCTTCGGCAAAGCCCCCATCGGCGCCCGATGCCGCGCTCAGGGAGCCCGAAAGCAAAGCTAGAGCAGCAAGTAAGCAAATTTGCTTCGAAAGACGGGGCATGTGGCAAGCTCCTGTGCCTGGAGAGTCCTTACAATTGTAATCTGCCCCAGCCGAGGTTTTCACCGCACGGGCAGAAATTTATGCAACTGGAGATGGTCGAGGGGCTGATAGCCTCAGCCAGACACGTCCCAGTCAGCTCACCTGTTGTCGTGGCAGGCTCTCAGGAAAACATCTGCAGCGACAAGGGCATCTATGAGACTCTCCCGGGAGTCGCTGTCGATCTGAGGACTTCAATAGCTTCTTCTGCTGAGACCGATTTGCTTCTAATTTGTTTCTGAGCTGTCAGGGCTGCAGCCACCACATCCGGTACTACCACTCCCGTCTGTATGAGAGCGTGCCCGAGGGGAATCGCTATCTCGCCGCTGGTGAGAAGTGCAAATGTAAGATCGTCTTCGCTTATGACATCGGCTGCCAGCAATAGATCTCCCAGACGGTAGGCCAGAGTCTGGCTTTCCAGAAAACCTACTTTCGAAAGAGCAACATTCAGCTCCTGTCCCTCATGGCAGAGAAATGAGACTGCTCTGGCAGCCTGCTCGGTCGTGAGCAACTCCTCAAGCAGCAGAGACTGAATCTGCAGTGCATTGAGAAACTGATCCTTTCCCAGGTCATGTGATTGTACGAGTATCTGTCCAAGCGGCAGTCCCAGTTGCCTGGCAATACCCAGCCGCTGGTGCAACTTATCTTTGTTGATGACACCGGCCTGGACTAAAAGCTCACCAATTCTTATTGGTTCGTCGCTCATCTTTCTCCTCGCATTTCCTGGCAATTATATGCCCAAAGCAAGCAATATCAATCACTGCAGCAGGCCAAGGATACCAGAGTCTGGGCGGTGTTTGGCAGATGTACTTCTAAGACAAGCCTTTTGTTCACGGGGTTTTCACAGCAGTGTGAGTATACTGGAGCAAATGATCACCTTGGTAGTTGCCGGCAGGGGTACCTCTGGAGGCCACGAAAGGACAATGAAAAAAATACATGTACTGCGGCTTCAAAGAACCCGCGGGCAGGCTATAACTGAATACGCTTCGATCATGGCATTCATCGCTATTGTGATGTTGCTTGTTTTTGCTTACACACAGAATACCCTTTTAGGGAGTCTGTCGCAGTCATTCTCTCATACAACCGGACAGATCAATCGCCTGGTGGCGGCCGGTGTCAGAGGCAGTATTTAAGCAGAGCCTTGTTCGGGAACTATTAAGCTAAACACTCAACCCTAATGACTCCTTGCGCCCAAATGTGGCTGTAGGGTGGCATGTGCCGGTAGTGGCAATTGGACTTCTACCAGCGCGATTCTTTTACGTTCGACTGTCTAAGCAGTCTGCTGCTTTCTTTAGCGGCAGCTAGCAAAAGGCTCAGTAGGGTGCGATCTTTGAGCAGGCGCGGTGCCTCATGTTCTTTTGGAGGGCTGCTGCCGGGCTCTTAGGTGAGGGACTTGGCTTGCTCATAGTCCTGGGGACACGGAAAGCAGGCTTACAGCCATCCGTCGGCTATCTCACCGATGTAAGGAATTTTGGACATGTTGCCTTTGTAGGCGTCGATCATGCCGCAGATGCATTGCCAGATAAAAGTTACTGTGACCACCAGCCAGACGGCTCCTGTAAGCATGTTGAGGACGCCGAGAAATGGTATCAGGCTGAAAACGATTGTCACGATCCAGAAAACAATGCCGAGTGCGAGATAGAGTCCGCAAAGAACCAGGCTCTGGAATGAATGAAAGCGCAGAAAGCGATTTTCCTGTGGCTCGGTTTTGATCCAGATAATGGAAAAAATCAAATTTATCGCGCAAATCGGCAAGTAGCAGAGCAGCCCGGCTACATTGTTATCCAGGCCGAGGATCTGCGTCTTGGAATTGAATGGATCGCCTGGAATGACTTTTCGTCGCTCTGGCGGGTTTGACGGTTCATCCATGATTGATACTCCCTTTGGGATCAGGCAAGTTTACTGAGGCATACTTAAGCGCGCAAGAGTGTTGCCGGAAAGATATCCTCCATGTGATACCAGCTCGGAGCTTCCTGGCGAACGCAGTCAGCGCGTTCTCGACAGTTGCGCGCTTGCTCGGCTCGGCCTGCTTTGTCCAGAAAATCCCCGAATGACTCCAGAGCTTCGGCCAGCGAATCGAAGTTGTTGCGCCGGGCAAAACCGTCAATTGCCTGTGAGTAAGCAGCCTCGGCTTCGGTACTCTTACCCTGAGCTTGATAGAGCAAGGCTTGCTCGAAGCGAAAAGTCTCAGCTGGTCCAAGAGGTGTATCAACATTTTTGAAATATTTGTTGAGAATAGCTTCTGCATCGGCAAACTTCGCCAGCTTTCGGCTGACACGGGAGAGCCTCACGACACCGTCAAGCGTGCTGCGATGCTCGGCCGTCAGAGTCTTGTCTTTGATATCCAGGACTCTTTTTAACACTGTTTCGGCTTGCTCCAGGTTGCCTTGCTTGATGAGACAGTCGGCCTGGTGGTCGAGCACGGGAGCCAGTTTCGCATGACCGGCATAGTAAGCTTTTTCAAGAATATCCAGGGCGCCGGCAAAGCACTCAAGCGCCTGTTCGATTTTATTTTGGCTCAGATGCAGCACCCCAAGTGCATCGAGCATGAGTCCCAGCGAAGCATCGCACTCGCCCACGCCCTGCTTCCGTTTTTCGATAGCCTGGACAAAGAGGGGCTCGGCTTGGGCGTATTTGCGTCTGGATGTGAGAGCCTGAGCGCGCT
>JAHFBI010000310.1 GCA_023250095.1 Candidatus Melainabacteria bacterium | reverse complement strand
GTAAGGACTGTGGTTGCAGCCACCCAGCCACGTTTGGGCAATTTGATGCGGCATTTGGCGCGGCTTGTCTTGCCCGTGCCTGTTTCCAGGTCGAGTTCGATGGATATCGGGGCGCCGAGCTCTGCCAGGATAAGACCTTTATAGAGGAGCTGATTGTTCATCTGAAAATAGACGCCTGGAGCCCGCACCAGCTGCCCGAGAACTACACGCTCCGAGCCGTTGATTACGAAAGTGCCGCGGTCGGTGATGACCGGCAGGTCGCCCATATATGCGACCGACTTGCGCAATTCGTTTGTGTGCGTGTCGCGCAGCCAGACTTCCATCTGCAGCCTGCGGGCATGCGTCATATTTGTCTTGCGTGCATGCTCGGCCGAGGTAGGATAGCCAGAATCATAAGCATAATCTTCAAAGCGCCAGTGCACTTTTCCGTCCTGACCGACGAAAGAAAGCTCGAAACGGGGGTTGAATTCCGAGGCGATAGGCGAGACTTCGGCAAAAAGATTGCCGAGCGTCTCTTCCAGAAAACGGCGGTAAGAGCGTCTGGGGAATTCAGCAAGATCTGGAGGCTGGAAATAAAAACTCATTTTGTTACCTCCTTGGAAGAGGCAATGCCAGAGCCCGCAGGGCTGAGAGTCGATGATTCGGCTTGGAGAGAGCGCTTGTGGATAGCCATAGCCCTTGCCAGGTCCCCGGCATAATCGCTTTTGGCCGGGGCAAGTGCTGCGGCGATGCGGAATTCGGCAATGGCTTCGCTTATCTGACCTTCAGCCAGAAGGTTGATGGCCAGTCGGTGGTGAAGCTCGGCGTTCTGCAAGTCGGCTGCAAGCAGCTGGCGCAAGTTGTCGATGGCGCAGGCGTAGTTTTTCTGAGTTTCGGCATCGGTGACCTGGCTGAGCCGATCATTGATGTTGCCGGCCGCTCTCGTTGTGCTTTGGGCGGTGCCTGGCAGTGGTTGCCCCGAGGCAATTTGCACCGGCTTCTCGATGGAGGCGGCTGACTCATCGTGCGTGCGCAAGGTGTTTTCTGGGGTGCTGGCGGCTGAAGACATTCCATGTCCGCCTTCGAACATGTTTTTCTTGAATGTGGGCTCCACCACCTCTGGTGCCACGTTGGCTGTGGAATTGATCACGAAGGCTGGCGGCGGAACATTTCTCATGAACTGAGGCTGTTCTTGCGTGAATTGTCCCTGATTAAACTGCTGGTTGGTGAATTGACCGGCAATCTGGCTGGCTTGCTGTCCGTTCATGGCTGCCACGTTCATGCCCTGACTGCGCAGATTGTTTTGCATTTCTTTCAGGCGCTGGGCAGCTTCGCGGTTGTTTTCCGGGTCCATGAGCACGCATGTGAGGTAAGCCTGGTGGGCGCCCTGATAGTCACCGCTTGCTTCCAGGCACTCGGCCAGGAGGAACTGGTAGCGGGCGTTCTTGGGCTCCATCATGACTGCCTGGCTGATTTCAGCCAGAGCTTCCCGGCGCAGTCCTTGATTGAAAAGGGTGTCGGCAGCCAGTTTGTGCTTCTCGGCGCGGGCATGCTGGATGGCGCGAGCCAGGCTGGACCTGCCTGATTCCAGACCGGGGTTCTTGGGGTCGAGGGCTTCGAGCTTGCGATATTCGCCATCGGCTCCGACAAAGTCGCCTGTCAGTTGCAGGGCGCCGGCCAATCCCAGGTGGTTCTCCGCCAGAAGAGGGTTTCCAGCTACCTGGTAGCGCCAGATTTCTACAAGCGTCTGTCCTGCGGCTGTGTCTTTCGGGTCGAGTATGACTGCTTTGCGCAAGGAAGCGGCAGCAGATGTGAAGTCTTTTTGGGCCAGAGCCAGGAAACCCAGCTGTCTGTGGGCCGGACCGTAATCGGGATCTTTGACTATGGACTGGCGATACCAGTTGGAAGCCGTCGTTATCTGTCCGTAACGCAGAGCCATGTCGCCTACTTTCAAATAAGTGCGAGCCGAAGGCTCGAGTTGCATGGCTGCCTGGTATTCGATTGTGGCGCCTTCGAAATCACCGACAGCTGCCAGCTGGTCGCCTGTAGCCAGGCGAATGTCGCAGTTGTTAGGGTCGCGCCCCTGGCGCTTCATGGTCTCGGCGAGCATTTTGCCAGCCAGTCCGTTGTCGGAGGCTGCAGCCAGCGCTTTGCGGAAAAGATTGGCGGCAGAGCTGAAATCGCCTGCTGCCAGGCGTTCCTGCCCGAATGCTGTGCGCGCTGCTGAAAGATTGATGCGGAACTGCTTGTTCTGTGGGTCGAGTTGTACGGCAGATTCGTGAGCAGCAATGGCTTCGGCAAAACGGTGTTGCATGCCCAGAGCTACGCCTTTATTATTGGCGGCGACAGAGTCGTCGCTGCGTTTCTTGCTGCTTTGAGCTTGCTCAGACTGTGCGCGGCTTACGTTTTCGGCAGCTTGCTTTTTTTCTTGCTCGGCAGCTTCTTTCTTTTTGGCTTCTTCTTCCCGGTAATCGGGGCGGCGATGGAAACGGCTTGTCGGTGGGGTAAATTGCTCGCCGCCTTCGAAGTCTTTCACTTCCCGCTCGTGCGGTAGTGGTTGAGTGTTCAGTCTGGTGGAAAGGGCTTTGGGCGGCAGGACAAGGGCGCTGAGAACAAGAGTGGCTGCCAGAGTCAGCGTGAAGGGCAAGGAGGCTCTTTCCGGATTGTCCTTGCCGGCAGTCCCGGCGCAAGGTGCTATCCGGTAATTCTCACTTTTTTTGCGTTGACCCACTGTGCTTATAAGAATCATCTGGAATGCCGCTTTCCCGTTGAACGTGAGCACAGCTTAACTTTTAGAAAGGGGTGAGTCTATTGGGGTTTATCCCACGCTGTTCGTATATTTCCCATCTTGCCCCTGATAGCCGGCAAGGGTGATGTTCAGCCTGCTTTCGGATTGTGAGCGGCTGCTCTTTGTCTTTCTTAAATGTACATGCCGAATCGACAGAAGGCTCTGTACGCGATTTAGCAGGCGGAAAGCAGCTCAGAGCCCTGCTGGGGTTCGACGGCAGAATTAGCAGGAGTCGTGCTCTGTGGCGCCAGCTTGAAGACAAGCATTAAGATGTGCTTGACCGTCGAAGGTCGATTATATTCTCAGCTTACCGCTCTATCTTTGCTAGCGCACTGTCTTGAGCATGTTGGCGCTCAAAGGGATCAAGTTGGGCTCAAAAGGTTTCTCATCCCCTGTCCTTATAGAAGGGAATGGTGGCACAAGAACCATGTTAAACGGGGCTTTGAGCGACGGGACAGCTGGTTTTACGCTGACCGCTCCCGATCCTGCTTGTTCCTTAGGGATGGAGTTAGCTGCACGGCTTGTCAACTCCAGAGGCAGGATTGTGTTTCCCTCAACAAAAGCTGTGTCAGCCAGATGCTGGTTGGGGCTATTCTCGCTCAGAAAACCATGTATCGGCTGGGCAGTGCCAGCAATCACCTCGTGGGGGGCGATGAAAGCAGACGGTTTGGGCTGCCCCTTCTCTTGTTTCGGCGCGGACCCTGGGGGTGTTGCTTCTTGCTCTTCCAGTTGCTGGCGCAACTGTTCCAGAGTAGCTGTCAGGGCTGGCTTGGACATGGCCATTCTCAGTCCCCAGAAGAGACGGAAGTCCATGCCAGCAAGCCCGGGGCGGTTGTGTGAATGGAAGTTGTAGATGGGCTCGGCACGCAAGAATGCCTGTATTCCAGGAATCTGTTTGAACAAGCGCCGGGCGACTTCGAAATCGAGAATGAAAGAATAATTGTTGACGGGTATCGTTGCATTGTGCCTGAATGGCTCGCGGAAGTTCTGCACGAGTGTGGACGAGGCTGAAAAAGTCCAGCCGCCGCGTTGATAAAGTCCCCCCCATGTGTAGAACGGGTCTATTTCTTTGGTCGGCGCCTGGAAATATTTTTTGCCGCGCATCTGGAGCAAAGCATTGGCGAACAGAACAGCTCTTGGCGTAACGACATAAGAGGCGGTCAGACCAGGCAGAAAATCGAAAACCGCTTGCTGGTGTGTCTGATAGAGTTCGCGGAACTGGAACTCTGCTTGCAAATTTGCGCGAGATGTAAGGGGAATGTCCTGTTGAATGCCTCCTGCCACAGAATGGATGACGGTATTGAGGCGCACGTGATGCAGAAGAGAATCGCGGATCATGAAATAGTTGGCAAAAAGACGCGTGTGCGGTGTCAGCGTCCAACCGCCAGTTACGTTGGGCAGCACGCGGAAGACCATATCGTTTTGTCCGCAGAGTCCGACCAGGTTGAGGATTCTGCCCTGGGCGAAAGGATCCAGCTGTCTGATAATAGGTGGCGCTGGCAACTGGGTGAGGAACTTGCGCTTGGTCGGGAACTGGAAGGGATTTGTTTCAAGGCGGAAAGAAGTTTCGCAACTGCCGCTGAAATAGAAGCGAGCAGGCAATTTTTGCAAAATACGCAGTTGCAAATTCTCGCCGAATGTCATGCGATTTTGAATTGTGGGCAGGGGCAAGACGTCTGTGGGCAGGATTGTCCCTGTGGGGGGCGATATGCGCGCATCGGCCACTAAAGAAGATTGTGATTCGGCAGCGGCACTCAAAACCGGACCGGTGCCAACGGTGCCTGCTGTTATTGCCGACTGAGCACAGGCGCCTTGCTCGAACAAGAGGTTGACTGTCGCGCTCACAGACAGGAGAGTGAGGCTCAAACGGTAATAAATTGATCGGTTCAACTACTTCAACCTCTCACTAGAAGAAGAATGTGACCGTGCCTACCGCTGGTAAATTTGGTTCCCGGAGTCCTCACTCAATTGAATTAAGGAGGAGGTCACTTATATTCTAAAAACTGGCCCATACTACGTTCTTGACGACCATGTCTGCAAGTGCCCTGTAATCCATGCTCTCAGGGGAAAAGAGTTTCTTCAGGAGCAGAGCCTGACGGAAGTGTTCTCAAGAGTCGGGGTCAAGAGATAACGAAAGTTGTTTGAAAGAGCCAAAAAGCAGGTATGTACTTGACGGTTATTTAATATTCCCGTAATTTACCAGTTGAGGGGACTGTGGGGAGTTTCATCGCTTACCTCGGGCATTGTTACAATAGAGAGCCGACACAGCGCCTGAAGTCGATGCTACCCAGCCCGCCAGGGACAATAAGGGAAAGTTACCAGGACAAGCTAGCAACCGGAGTACTGATTGGATACTGCACAACAGGGGCTTCCGCGACATACGGTTTTCCGTCCCAAGACAGTGATATGCGAGCGCCATGAGTTAATCCGATTTGGATTGAAGCGTGTAGTGTCGGAAGTGCTGGAAATTGTCGGAGAGGCCTCCGACGGGATGGCCGCCACTGAAGTCATTCGCCGCCAGGGAGCGCAGATCAATTTCGTCATTCTGGATGTGGATCTTGACGTGCTCAACGGAGTGGAAGTGGCAAGGCGCGTCTCCCAGGAGTTTCCGCATATCAACATCTTGTGCCTGACTGACTCTTACCATGCCACCAAATATCACAATCAGCTTATCCGTTCGGGAGTGCGTGGCTTTTGCTTGAAGAGCTCCGGACCAAGAACGCTCTTTGAAGCGATCGAACAGGTGACAAGGGGGCTGCCTTATTGCGATCCCAAGATTACCCAGCTGGTAAAGCAGACGCCGTCCAGCTCCATGCCCAATACGAATCTTACCGATCGTGAGATTGAGGTTCTGATCCGCCTGGATTTGCGAAACAAAGAAATTGCCGAGGAGCTTGACATGAAGCTCCGGACTGTGGAAAAGCATATCGAGTGTATACTCGCCAAATTGAAAGTGCCCACCAGAACAGCAGCAGCTCTGAAAGCTGTGCAACTGGGCTATGTCCTTTTGCCCAAGATGCCCGGGCGGGATCCTGTGACTGGCGTTACATACGAGCAGACCGTAGCCGAATTACAAGCTGAGCTGTCGATTGCCAACGAGCACTTGAAGGCGCTTCTCAAGCAGAACGAGCTGCTCAAAGAAGCTCTCAACGACCGGATGCGCAAAGAGCCTCCTGCCGCCAGCACATAGGATGCCCGTTGAGATCCAGCTT
>JAHFBI010000309.1 GCA_023250095.1 Candidatus Melainabacteria bacterium | reverse complement strand
TGCCCTGTTCGCCAGTTTCTTCCCGACGCAGATTGCCGGACCGATCAAGCGCTATCAGGACTTCATGCCGCAGCTGTCCAACGACAAGAAATTCGATGTCTCGATGATCGAGCAGGGATTGGGGCTGATAATTTTCGGACTGTTCAAGAAAGTGCTTTTCGCCGACAATCTTGCCGTTGTTGTGCAGAGCGCCTTCAGTCGCCCGGATTTGCTCGGTGGAGTTGATCTCTGGCTTTGTGTCTATGCCTTTGCCTTCCAGATCTATTTTGATTTTTCCGGATATACGGATATAGCCCGCGGGTCGGCACAACTGCTTGGCTATAACGTGCCGCCCAATTTCAACCTGCCGTATCTGGCATCTTCAATCACTGAATTCTGGCATCGCTGGCATATATCTCTTTCCACCTGGTTGCGAGACTACCTCTTTATTCCGCTGGGCGGAAGCCGTGGAGGCAAGCTGCTCACCTACAGGAATCTGATGATCACCATGGTTCTGGGAGGGCTCTGGCATGGAGCTGCTCTGCACTTTGTTGTCTGGGGGGCTTATCAGGGACTCTTCCTCATGGCACACAAAGAGTTCAAACACCTTACAGATGCCGTGCCGACTCTTGCCGCGCTTAAGGCAGGCAAGCTCTTTCGTGTCCTGTCAGTTGTCTTGACGTTCCATGTCGTCTGTATCGGCTGGGTCTTTTTCCGCGCGGATAATTTCCAGATAGCTGCCTCCATCATCTCCAAGCTGCTTTTCCTGGACGGCTTCCCGGCAGCCGGTCATAGTTTGTCCGTGGCTCTCAGCCTTGTGAATACGCCAGATCCTCTAATCTTCATGATCCTGCCTTTCATTCTTCTCCTTCTGGTTGCCGGGCAGATCCTCTCAGGGGCTCTTCAATCAGCCAGCAAACCGATAGTTGTTCCATTCGGGCTCAAAGCCGTCTACATAGCCGTTCTGCTCAGTCTGCTCCTTGTTTTTTCGCCCGATACGTCGCCGCAATTCATTTACTTCCAGTTTTAATGCGAGGCTGAGTTGGAAGACCCTGATATTCACATGACGATTAAAGATGGAGCCCCGGGGCTTGCTTCCCTCCGCAGCCGGATTTCGCGCAATCAGGTGCTTGCCGGGCTGCTGCTTTTCCTCCTGGGAAATGTCGCATTGCTTGCGTTCAAGCCCCTGTCCCGGGTGGATCCAGAAAGTCTTCCTGCGGCGCACACCTGGGTCTGGTGGGCTACGAGCGAATTTCTGAGCCTGAAGCGCGCACCGCAGGTGGTGCTGCTTGGCTCCTCGCTCGTGATGCACCCCGTATCCCGCTGCGATGCGGATTATCTGGGGCGCGATCTCGATTATGTGAAGCATCACCGGTCACTCTACATGGAGGACAGTCTGTCGAAGCGCCTGGCATCTGTCGATCCGGTCTGTTATAACTTCGCCCTGCCAGGTGGAATGATGTCGGATGATTATCTCGTGTCGCGGGCTCTTTTCCAGGGCGCCCGTAAGCCTGGTGTCATAATTCTAGGGCTGAGCATCCGGGACTTTATAGACAATGGCGTGCACTGTGCCGGAGCCACGCCGGCTTTTCGCTATCTCAAGCGTTATTGCGACACTGACGATCTCATCGAGCTTGCCATGCCTGAGATATGGCAGCGCTTTGATTACACTGCCGGTAAGCTGGTTTATCTCTGGGGCAAAAAGCTCGATATCCAGGTAATTTTGGCTGAGAGGCTCAAGCTGGCGCTGGCGGCGCCATTCCAGTCCATGTTTGCTCCCTCGAAGCTCGACCAGGCAAACCCTGCGCGCAACATGCCCTCCAATCTGCGCTCGGAGGTGGAGGAAGGCATGTTTATTGTCAAGGCGCGCCAGCCCTTTTCGTGGGAGGACAATTCGGGCGAATACCACAAACGCTACCGGTCGGCTAACGAGAAGACTTTTGTCATTCAGGTGGCTTTTCTCGACAAGCTCATGCAACTGGCCAGGCAGCGTGGTATGTCCGTAGTTCTGGTTAATATGCCTCTGACGCCGGCTAACCATGCTCTCATGCCGCAAGGCGCCTACCAGCGTTACCTGTCCATGCTCACTGAAACCGGGGAGCGTTATGGGTGCACTTTTGTCAATCTCGATGTAGGCGGGAAATTCCTACGCGAAAACTTTTATGATACATCTCATATGAACGGCAGCGGCGGCAAAAAGCTGATTGACTCGCTCGTGTCGGTCTTGTGCGCCGATGTCAGGCTGGCTGAGGCCCTTGGCGCGCCTGCCTCACCGCGGTCCCTGTCGACCCGTCAGGTAGCCGGCAAGGGGCAGTCTCTGCAATAATCGGCTGGAAAGGAAGAAGAATTGAGATGTTCGGCATTGAACCCTGGTTTGAGAGGCAGCTCAAGCCGCTAGTGAAGCACTTATGGAACGTGCATCCTGACGTTCTTAGCTGGTCGGCTCTTGCCATTTCACTTTGTGCCGGAGCGCTGCTCTGGGGCGCTTGCGACACTCCCTGGATGGCTGTGGCGGCAGTGCCGCTTCTAATGGGACGCCTGGCTCTCAATTCTCTTGATGCCATGGTGGCAAAGGAGAAAGCCGGGACGCGCGTCGGGAGCGAGGTCATCAATGAGCTGAGCGACAGGCTTTGCGATCTAGCTATATTTCTTTCCCTGGCTTTCTGGACTGATATGAAAGTGCGCCTTGTTCTGCTGGCTATCATTGCCATGCTCATGGTGAGCTATGTGGGCGTTCTCGGCAAAGCCGCCGGAGCAGAGCGTGTCTCAAACGGACTTCTGGGCAAGGGGGAGCGCATGGCTCTGCTCATATTTTCTTGTCTGGTGTATGGCATTGCGCCTGACCTGCGCATATGTGGCTTTTCTGTATTCGAGTCCATGTTCGTTCTTTTCCTGCCGCTGTCTTCGATCACGCTCTTGCAGCGCCTCGACCGCATCTTTAATAAACTTTCCGGTTCCAAAAATCCCCCTGAGTGACTCATATGCTCAGTCCTGAGCTAGAGGCCATAGCTCTTGCGCCCCTGGCGTTCTATTATTGTTAATTGTTTGTCGGCACTTCATCTTCAACGAGGAGCACATGGCAAGCTTGGAAAATCTGCCGGAACTTATCCTGTCGGCTGCTGAGAAATGGAGACGCCGGCAGGCATTCCGGCATATCTCAGCCGGCAAAGTTACCGTAGTTACTTATGGTGATATCGGAAGGCTGAGCTATCTGTTTGCCCGGGCTTTCTGGGCGAGAGGCTTGCGTGCTGGCGATTATGTCGTTTTGTGGGCTGAGAATTCCCCCCAGTGGGTGATGGCCTGCCTGGGAGCCTGGCGCCTCGGGCTTGTTGTCGTGCCGGTCGATGCGCATGCCGGGCAGGAGGAGTTGACGGACATTTTTGCCAGATGCCTGCCGAAGACGTGCCTGGCCGGATCCCTTCAATTTGGGCTTATCGGGGAGACTCTTTGCGGATGTCCGGTGTCTCTCCTTTCCGACTTTCTAGAGCTGCCAGCCGGACAAGACGAGGCTATGGTAATGCCGCCTCCTCCGCCGCCGTCTGCTGAGTCGCCGGCCTTGCTCGCCTTTACCTCCGGCAGGCAAAGAATTGCCTCCGGTGTCCTGCTGTCGCACGGCAATATTCTTGCCAACGTCCTTGCCCTTGTACAAAGGTTCGATGTGGATTGTGAGGACCGCCTGCTGTCAGTGCTGCCCCTTTCGCACATGTTCGAATTTACAGCCGGGCTGCTGGCGCCCCTTTCTAAAGGCTCGACCATCGTTTATTGTCATGTGCGCTCCGACGACCACCTGAAAGAAATTCTCAAGATAGAGAAGGTTTCAGTGATTGTGGGGAGTCCTGTTCTCTTTCAAAATATTTTGAGCTCGATTGAAAAGACAATTGCCCGGATGCCGCTATCAGCTCGCCTGGCAGCGGCCATCTGCCGGCATGCCATACTCTCACAGCGGGCTCTTCGCCCTCATCTGGGGCGGCTTCTTTTTCCGGCCCTGCATCGGCAACTTGGCGGGCTCATCAAGTTCTGGGCAGCCGGCGGCGCGCCAGTGCCATCTTCCCTGGTGCAGTCCCTTTCTTCCTTTGGCATAACTTTGCTGCCAGCTTACACTTTGACGGAAGCTTCGCCGGTGGTGGCAGCCAGCTGCCGCTTGCTCAATTGTCCGGACAGTGTCGGACACCCGCTTGCCGGCGTGGAGGTGAATATCGCCCCTGCCGCCCATGGCTCCCGCTTGAGTCGCACCGGTGAAATTCTCGTGCGTGGTCCAAACGTGATGCTTGGCTATTTCAAAGATGAAAGGGCAAGCGCCGAGGCTCTCAAAGGCGGCTGGCTGCATACAGGCGATCAGGGCTATTTGGGAGACGATGGACGCCTGCATGTCTTAGGCTCAAGCAAATCGACGATAGTTACTGCCGGCGGTGACAACATCCAGCCGGAAGAACTGGAGGAGGCCCTTAACCGAAGCAGGGCGATCAAAGAATGTTGCGTCTTAGCCAGAGAGGGTTCATCAGGGACAGAGGCTTTTGCTTTGATTGTGCCGCAAGATGACCTCCCTCTACCTGAGGAACCTCAGGCATTTTTCTGCCAGGAAGTGTCGCGCTGTCTGAGCGGGCTGGCTGATTATAAGCGCCTGTCAGGTTTTGATCTCTGGGCTGGACAGCTTCCAAGGACTGCTGCCGGCAAGCTGAAGCGTGCCGAGCTTGCCCGCTTGTTTACCTTGTCCTCTTCCGCGCGAGGACCGCTTGCCGGGGATGTTTATGAATGGACGGAAGACGGGCGACTTGTCTTGAGAATTCTTCTGGCGCTGGGCGATCTCAGGCAAAGAAACGGCACCCGGGCGGCATGGCAGCGCGTTCTCTATCCCGGCACGACTCTCACAGGCGATCTGGGCATCGACTCTTTCGGCCGACTAGAGCTGTCCATGGCTCTGGAGGAGGAATTCAGTTTCGAGATATCTGAGGAAACCATAAACAATGTGGATACGGTGGGCGAGCTGGTGACTTTGGTTGGCTTGCAGCGCCTCCGATTCGATTCACCAGTGGCCGCGACGGCGCCTGAGACCTCGGAGAGTCAGGCGAGCTTCGAGAAGGCGCTGAGATCTTATCAGCCGTCCAGAGCGCCAGAGAAGACGTCGTTTGCCGGACTCTGCCGGAAGATTGCTCCCTGGCCTGAAGGTCCACGCCCGAACGTGCTTGCCGACCTTCAGGACGAACCGGCGGTGGTCGCGGCGCGCCGGGCAATGGTGGTCGCGTCCAGGGCCTTTCTCAAGATTTACAATGAGTTTGAAATACAGGGTGTGGAGCGTCTTTCCATCGATCCGCCCTTTATCGTGGCGGCTAATCATACCAGTCACCTGGATACGCTTGCTCTGTTTGCCAGCTTTCCGCCCGATATTGTGAAAATCGTTCATCCAGTGGCCCACGCCGACACATTTTTCGTTGATGGTTTTGCTTGCTGCCTTTCCGCCAATCTCCTCAACGCAATTCCTTTCGACCGCTTCGGCGACTTTGAAGAGGGATTGCGGCAGCTGGAGGATGTCTTGCGCAAAGGAAAGATTCTCATCGTCTTTCCGGAAGGCACTTATGAAGGCTGCGGAGAGCTTGCCCCTTTCAAGTCCGGGGTAGCCAGGTTGTCCGCTGCCGTCGGCTGCCCGATTGTGCCGGCGTATATCGAGGGCGCGCAGGAAATCTTGCCGAGACATGCGCTTCTGCCGCGCTGTGAGAAACTTTCCGTGCGCTTCGGCACGCCGCTTTATCCGCCACCTGCCCCGGCTGATCTCAGGCAGTGCCGCCTTCTGACAGAGCGTTTGCAAGAGTCCGTGCTTTCCCTAAAAGGGACCTGAGGTCAAGGCATCACAAAAGAGCGAGGCAATTGCCTCAGGCTACAGGTGACGGCTTGGGGACAGGCAGATAATCAGGCTCTATTTCTTGCTGCCGATGAGGATGATATTGGCACCGAGCTGGTAACGAGCACCGCTTTTGGGGTTCATTACTTTGCCGTTGGCGTAGTAGCC
>JAHFBI010000308.1 GCA_023250095.1 Candidatus Melainabacteria bacterium | reverse complement strand
CGGGCAGCAAGGGATCGAGATGTTTGCGTATGAGCAGAAGCAAGCCATTACCGCAATCGAGCTGTCCGCCGTCGAAGCTGGCAGCAGGAGAGAACTCATGTCTTTCCCGGGCATCAGCTTTCCTGTCCGACATTGCCCCCCCTTAACGACAAAACAGCACAAGGCGCGCCATCTGCCGTATCGCTCCGTTGGGCCGGCTTCTCTCAATCAATAAGTAATGCAAGGCGAACCACCATCGACTGTCAAGAATTCCACGAGTTTGGCGCCACCAACAATAGTGGCACCGGCAATCAGTTTCGTTTCGTCCAGCCCACGTTTTTTGAAACACGGCGAGCAGACAAAAATCTTTCCGCCAGCTTCCACATAACTTTCAAGCAGCTGCTTCAAGGGAGCGAAGCCTTCTTCATGAATTCCATCGGCATATCCCTTTTCAGCGAGTCTGACTCCTTCGGTCGAGAGAAACACAAGCGTCTCTTTCTCCGAAGCAGCAGCAGCCCCAGCCACGACGAAAGCCACTGTCGCCTTGTCGGCATTGTCCCTGGCACAAGTGAGACTCACGCAAAATTTTTCAGACATTGAGACCATCATCCTTTCTTTTTCCGGATCCAGTATTCTGGGTGGCAGGCTTTCACGAGCGTATGCCCGGTCAGTTTACACCACACAGGCATGTCCTCCGGCGCTCCGAGATCGCGCGCTATGAGCTTCAAAAGTTGCCCGCCTTGCATAGCCTTCAACCTGGCTTTCAACTGCAAAACCAGCTCCCCACAGCCAAGATACCCGGCGTCCCACAGCTCATCCTCTCTCTCTTCTGCAGCGTCCATGCTTTGCCCCTGCCAATTGCCTCCATGAGCAATATCAGCCTTATGGTCAGAACTTCCCTGACAGCTTCAGCCAAGAATCATAGCAAGTGTTTGAGCAGAGGCTGCCAGCTCAGGGGACTGGCTCGGCAAACTTTACCTCCGGGCTCGGGCACATCGCCCCATTGACGAATCAGCTCAGGAGAGATCAACGATCGACAAAGACGCGGTGGCGCACCGGGCGCGCACAACTCACCGCAGCAGCACTGAAAGATCGCTGCCCTCCTGACCAGAGTGCTGCAGATGCTTCAAGATTTGTTGCCTCAGACGAGCTACTTGGCGCCTTAATCAGGGTGCCAAACCCGGCATCAGATGGAGCCGGGCCGAAAGACGCCACAGCTGCCGGATAAGTCGAAGCGGCAGGAACACTCTCACCGGACCGGTTCAAGGCAGCAGGAGAAAGACCCCTGGCAGCTGCCGGCAGAGAACCAGACAAACTCGCAGAGGAAGGTGTATATTGCCCGGAAGAGACGACGCGATCTGAGCCTGCGGTTTGAATCGCTCGATTAACACTCAAAATAGCTGTGTGATCCCGCTGGGCATCAGGATGGTGCACAAAATAAACCAGACCCAGCCAGAGAAAACCGCCGCCCAGCATGACGAACAGAGGCAGGAAACTGCGAGTCATCCTTACAACGAGCGGCGCCTGCTCCTTTTTGCCTTGCAAGGCCTGTGACCAGCTAGACAACTGATCTGGGTGCCCGCCCTGATCGCCAGAGTCTCCATGCACGCCCTGCGTGCCACGATGCAATTTAAGACCAAGCGCCTGACAGATCTGAGCAATTATGCCGCCGTGCCCCATCCCGGCCGTCTGCGCCGGCGATACGCCATGGTGCCCATGCCCGGCGTGGACATGATGACCGCCGTGATGTCCGTGCCCGCCAAGACCGCCGTGACTCATGACCCTTGCATTACCTGAAGAGGATGAGAACCATACTATCACTGTGGCAAAAGTGACAGTGGCTTGCCGTGGGAATTCCCGCAATTAAATGCTGCTGAGGCATCTGAAGCCTTACTCAGGACACTTGCCAGTCACCAGACCCAGGAAGTGCAGGGTAAATCAAGCCGGATCCACCTCCGGGCGAGGCAGCTGCGGCGCAAGGCTAACTCAGCAACCCGCCGGTGCCCTTGCGCTCGGACATGTATGTCCACCAGAGCGTGGCGCCGACCATGACAATGGACGACGATGCCCAGAAGAGCGCCCAGATAAAAGCTGGTATGCCGGTCATTTGCGCCATGTTGGAAGCATCAGACCAGGTCCCGGGGAACATGCCGAAGGACTGCTGCACAAGAAAGCCCACGCCGGATAAGGCATTGAGAGCCGTCTGCACGGCGATAAATAAAAGGAGCAAATTAGCGCTGGCCAGGCGGAGTTTCACACCGCCCCAGATAAATCCCGCACCAATTAAAAGGCCCCAGAACATGCTGCCCAGCCCCTCCAAGATGCGCCCCTGATGAAAGATTGTCCCGCTCATAAGGAAGAGGCTTGCCAGACAGATAGCTGAGCCGATCAAGACAAGGACCACTTTCGAAAGACGGGGAAAACGCCCCAGAGCTATCAACAGACAACCGAAAAGGGCTGCGCCCAGATAGCCGGCTTGCGAATAAATAAAGGGTATACCGCCACGGCAGAAAGTCAGCCCGCCGTGTCCTTCACTATCAGAAACGATTGTCATTCCAGATACATTGCCGCCTGTAGCCAGACAGGCTACAGCATGCCCCATCTCATGAACAGCTGTGACAAATGTATTGACCGGAGCCAGAATCAGGTCACAGACCGGAAAGTGCCCCAGGAACAAACTCAAGATAACCAGAGCAATGATGATGCCAAATCTGGGTCTTGTGGCAAATGTGCCGCCTGAGACACTCACTTTTCTTCCCCCCGGCTGATAACTCAACAATTGAAACATATCAACTTTTGCCCGAGGCTGCCAAGAACCGTGGACAACCTTTAATAAATGTCTCCTCCCGAAGGTCAGAACTCCTGCCGCCATTGCTACACTACCTGCGGAGAGACAGACCATGTCCCAGCGCAAGCGGAAAGAACACGACCGGTACCAAAGACGCTATTTCGACTCGAGCGTTGACACATTCTTGCTCACAATCCCGAAAGAAGTTGAAGACAAGACAAGGTCCATAGTGCAAGCAGCACACCTGGACAAGATGAGCCGCGTGCTTGATGTTGGCACAGGCTGCGGCGTGCTCATCAAGCACTTTCTCGAAGAAGGGCTCCAGATGTCCAATATCGCCGCCTGCGATCTAAGCGCCAAGATGCTCGCTGAAGCGAAAACGCGTTATCCGGCAGCAACTTTCTGGCAAGGAGACATTGTCGACTTGCCCGGCAACGCAGGGAAATTCGACGCCATTTTCTTCAATGCTTGCTTCGGCAATATCTATGACCAAAAGAAGGCTCTGTCTGCTTGCGGCGGGCGGCTTAGCCCCGGCGGGAAGATCGTCCTCAGCCATCCGCTCGGGAAGATCTTTGTCGAGAAGCTGCATCTGCACGATGCACAGCTGGTGCCTCATTGCCTGCCAGCAGCCGCCATACTGAAAAACTGGGCGTCTGCCTTCAAACTAAAGCTGGATATGTTTCAAGACGATCAGGATTTTTATCTGGCAATACTTTCGGCAGCCTGAGCGGCAACCCCTGGGGCAGTTACATGTTGAGCCTCAACCTGTTTATTCTCGCCACGCTCTTCTGCTGGAGCGTCTGGGGCATTTTTGACAAGAAGGCTTTGCAAACTGGCACAGCGGTGGAAGTGCTCTTGCGGTTGTATCTTCTTACCTTGATTGAGGTTCCAGTTGCATATCTTATTCTCCAGACAACAGAGCCAGGCTGGCAGATTGCGCCTTCGGTCTGGCTCTTTACGGCTCTGGCTTCAATCCTCCAGATAGGCGCCATCTCAGCCTATCTGGCAGCCATGACTATGACTGAAGCCAGTTATGTCCTTGGGCTGACAGCAGCCTACCCGCTTGTCCTGCAATTTCTGGCGGTGCCTTTCCTCGGGGAAAAGCTTCTCCTCAGCCGGGTCGCCGGCGCGGCAGCTATTGGCTTAGGGGTAGCGGCCATCGGCGCTGCGCCAGGAAAAGCCGCCTTGCCGCATCCAGGGCGACAGAAGCTCCTTCTCTCACTTTATGTTGCCTCAGCAACAGTAGGCTGGGGCATCTGGGGCGTTTTCGACAAGAAAGCCTTGCAATACGGGCATCCCATGACAGTCTTTCTGGCAGAAAGGCTCTGGGAACTAAGCTTTCTGGTACTGGGCACTCTTGCCGGCTGGTGGCGCGGCTGGCGTCCTGACATACGCAACGGGCGAACCTGGTTGTTCAGCGGTCTGTCCGGGACTTCTCTTGCCATCGGGCGCTGGACTTACCTGAACGCCCTGTCTCAAGCCTCGGCGTCCTATGTCATTGCCATCACAGGCTGTTATCCCCTGCTCATGTATTTTCTGGCGCTCATCTTCTTGAAAGAACCCTTTAACGGCTTGCGCTTAACTGGCGTCTGCCTGGTCGTAGCCGGCGGCATTATCGTCCAGCTCACGCAAAAAACCTGATGCTCGGCCCTGGTGAGGCGCAAGGAGCAAGAGAAAAGCATCTGTTTTCGATTAATCTTCGGAGAGGGTGGGATTCGAACCCACGGTACAGCTTTTGACCGTACAACTTCTTAGCAGGAAGCCGCTTTCGACCACTCAGCCACCTCTCCAGGAGCAGGCATTCAACCCACGTAAGAATATATCATAGCTGATGAGGCAACAAGGGCGTTCACAAGATGCCGAGAACGACCAGACATATCCAGTAATAAGAAATGGCTCCGGCAAAAATAAGCCCGTCGCCACGGTCAAGAAAACCGCCATGCCCTGGTATCAGATTTCCAGAATCTTTAACGCCGGCATCCCGCTTCAATAAAGATTCGCAAAGGTCTCCCAGCTGAGCGCCGACCGAGACGAAAGCACCCATGAGCGGAGCCTGCCAGAGCTTGTTCTGGAAAGGATGATTGGGAAATACCCAGTGGTCAGCCAGATAGACCACAAGCGTTGCCCAGAAAATGGAAGCGACAAATCCGCCAATAGCTCCTTCTACTGTCTTTTTCGGGCTCACTTGCGGGTAAAGAAGACGCTTGCCAAATCTCTTGCCGGCGTAATATGCAAAAACATCTGTGGCAAAAATAATAAACAAACTCACCCAGACATAGGCGAGACCAGGCTGTCTCAGAGGGTCGGACGGATCGCTCATTCCCGGCGGAACGAGATTGCGCAGCAAGACAAGATGGCTGGGCATCCAGCCCACATATATGAAACCGAGAACGGTGGTTGCGATATCGGCTATGGTGGCAGGTGGATCTTCGTGGCGAAAAAGCAAGCGAAAGAAAGAGATGCAAACACCCACTGTCAGAAGGATCGGGAAGTGCTCCAGAGGGAACTCCGGGGCAACGTTGAGCCAGGGAATCTTCGGCAATGCCGCCATTACGAAAAAAGCAATGATCATGCCGCGAATGATGCGTGGAGAAGGCTTCATGCCCTTGGCCTGCGTCATGGCTATATATTCGTTGCCGGCCAGAACCGAGCAAGTCCCTATAGCCAGAGGCCAGATCAAGCCGCCGGCGGCAAGCGTACCGATGGCAAGCAAGAAAAGCGCCCAGCCATAGATCACACGCATGTTCTCTCAGACCCTCACTCTCTTTGATTTACCTGTAAGAGATCCCTGTTTGCCGAAAGTCTTTTTTCAGCGGCGGAAGCTTCTGACTGCGGCAAGTCGTCAGATTCCCTGCAAGACTGGAGACTGGCTGGCGCAGCAGTTCCCCGGCTGCCCATCAAGTGGGAGGCAGCCAGTGCCGTCAGCGGAATGGTGCAAATAAGACCGAGGCTGCCGGTGAGCGCCGAGGCTATCTCAGTGGCAACAAGATCTAGATTGAGCAGTTTTGCCGAGGGGATGGAAGCCATCAGCAAGAGCAAGGGAAGCGCTGAACCGGCATATGCCAGGATAAGCGTGTTTGTCATCGTCCCCATGATGTCCCGCCCGACATTCATGCCCTTTCGGTACAGCTCGCCCTGCTCCAGGCTACAATCCGCCTGGCTTACTTCCCAGACAGCCGAAGCAATGGACACGGCCACATCCATGATCACGCCCAGAGCG